>CAWICL010000070.1:0-45093 GCA_963834545.1 uncultured Acidimicrobiaceae bacterium
AGTGAGGCGACTTTCGACGTACACAATTTTGGAAAGCAATAATGGTCCCTGATCGATCGGCATCCACCACACAAGACACATTCGAGCGCGCGTTAGGAGCTCATTGAGCTGATAGTTGCGCCTGTGTGGTCGAAATAATTGAGGAACCAGAAAACGGAGATGACTACGAGGTTAAAGAAGATCCGCCTGGCCATCGGTCCCACGCAGTAAAACTTCGACTTTGTAATCCAGTGGTTCCGAGTGGCCGCAGATACGGTTGAAAGTAGAACGAAACTTAGGCCGGTATGACTACAATTCTGACGACAATGGAAAGTTCATTGTCGTCTTTCTCCCCAAATGACTAATTGATCCCGTCAAAGCGGGGCCAAGTAAAAAATTGCTTTGAGCGGCATCAGTTGGCGTGAGTGCTCCGGAATCTTGGAATAATTCTCAGTCCACAGATCAATCAACTCATCCACATCGAACAGTGAAATCCTTCGGGACTCTTGGTGTCGTGCTTCCGATTGAGCATCAGAAGTGAATCCCCCTAACGAGATGAAGAAGATCCCCACGTCCGTGGAACTAATAACCGCAATGAACGAACGGACTTCGTCCACTCGAATCTTGTCCGCTCGGCGCTTCACTTGAACTCGAATTCGCGGACCACTTGCTCCCAGCGGATCCGTTAGCGCAACTATGTCGACTCCCTTGTCTGGTCCTGGGGGCGCCACCCATGAGATGTAATATCCCATCGCCCTCAAAAGTGCAGCTACAAGTTCCTGAAAGTCGTAGGGGTTCATCTTTGAAAGATGATCTCGTGTTTCTTGCCTAGCAGTTTCTTCGGCTTCTTCTAACGTAACTGAAGAATAAGATTGATCAATCTCTTCTTCGACCTCGTCATCCCCGATATCGGAAATTGAATCGCCCTTTTTCCAAATCCTGTAAAGCCGAACCGCTTCACGTGTTAAGTCTGCGTCATCAGGAAAGTTCTTCTCAGCTGCAATTCCATCGGGAGTGACTTTCCAGGTCCCTTTGTCTTTTGTCATCCAACCCGCCTTTACCGGACAGATCGTTTGGAATCGGATGATCTTGTCGAATCGACGCGAACCAGGGTTAGATTCGTAGTCAGAAAGTTCGAAGGGTGTTGGCGGAACAAGAATCTCAACTCTACGAATTACCTCCCGGGCCACAACACCATCCGATTGACCTTCCAAGACCTTGAGCACCGCCCTGATCAATTCACCAGATCTTTGTCGCGTAATCTCCGCCATAACTCATCCCCTTAATCCATGACATCCGTGAACGTACCACTCTGCGTCACTACATGTTTGAGCCTCAAAAGAATTGTGACCCACTACTCAATTGATCCGTGCAACTTGTCATTGGACCTCGGGACTGCTCCACTTTTAGTAGAGATTCGTGATTTGCTCCCCACTTTGGTTGCGGAATTTGATGTGAAGATCAAGCGCATTTGGATTAAGGATTTGATGTCAATTGGACTCAACGCGCTACACGTATTCGAGTTGCAAGTGTCTTCGTTGGCGGTCGTAGTAGATCTCGAAGTGGTCGAACATGACGTTCGAAAGCTCACCTCTCGGCTTTTATCGATTGCGGTTGTCTAGTTCAATCTGCACGCTCGAAAGAAATGACTCCATCATCGCGTCGCCAAGCTCGTCCCCGACGGTTCCAAACGAGGGAATCAAGCCTGCGCTTCGAATGCGGTCGAGAATGGCCCAAGACCTGAACTGGGCACCGTGGTCGGCGTGGACCAAGCCACCCCGGGCCAGACGGCGATTCTTGATCGCCATGTCGAGAGCGTTCACGACGACGTTCGAATTCTGCACACTATCGATAGACCAGTCGATGATGCGTCGCGAGTACGTGTCGAGCACTCGACAGCAGCAGACTTTCCCCTCTCGCTTGAGATGCTCCGTCTTGAGATGCTCTGTGATGTCCGCGCGCCACAGTCCGTTGGGCTGTTCACGGTAGACCCTGTGATGCACTAGGACGCCGAGTCCCTCCGTGAGTTCGCCGCGCACTCGCCGTAAACCGTAGGTGCCGCAACTCGCCGAGTGCACATCTCGGATAAACCGTAAGCCATCCACGACGTACCTTGGTTGGCGCGAGCTTCCGTTGACGGTAGCGGTCGTAGCCCGGGCTCCGAGACTCCCAACTTGTGGCAGCAAACTTTCGCGTGAAGCCAGGCGCAATCGAGGAAGTTAATCACCGAGTAAATCCATTTGGGCGAGTCGCTCCTCCCAGGGATCCTCGAAGCTCGACGAAAATTCTCCACTTCCATCTCGAGCTCACGGATACTTCGCTCGGCGTTCTTCAGTTCGGCGTTCTCCTTCGACGAGACACCCGGGATTTCAACTCAAACAAACTTATCCTTGCGAATCCATGCGTCAAGGGCCGCTCGGCTCACGCCGAGTTCTTCGGCAGCCCTCGAGATGGATTTGCTAGCTCGGACGAGCGCAATAGCTCGCATTCGAAACTCCGCGGGGAATGGTCGTGTCATGGTGAACAGCTGTACATTGAAGGCCGGTTCTTCACCAAAATTAAGTAGCTAAACCGTGGAACGGATCAAAGATGTCAACTAATCCTGAAACAGTTCAATCAAATACGCTCGATGCCCTTGAATCAAGTTGTCTCTTTTGCTAACTTCCGGTTGACGGACGGTTTCGGCTGAACATCTCGAACGGAGGGTCAGATGACTTTATCCCCGACCAATGTTGGAACTTCGAGACTACCGATGGTCGATGTTCCTCTGTAGAAAGAGCGGCAAGATTCAAAAGATTTTTTATTGTTAGAACTTTTCCTCGGCGTCTTATCGCGACGTTACTGGGTTTGGCTATGATTGCATCTTGGATGGCATGGAGCGCTAGTCCAGCCAGTGCATCATCTCTTATTGCTTCTGCCCAATGGGTTTCAACGCCTTACGGAATGACTCTTCGAATCGATCCAACTAATTTAGGAAGAGCTTTCGCTCATCTCGATGCCGGGTCGGAACTTGGAACTGCACTGCAGATGGCAGGAGTTGTTCCTTACAATTCAAGTGTTTACGCATCGTTGCTCAGTCAGTTCGTTTGTCACGCAACAATCGCACTAGGCAAGACGTACTGGAATTTAGATACCTGGAGGCCGAACGAAAGCGAGGCGGTTGAAATATTGGACGGCTGCAACCCGGGTTATCCGGGATTCTCGATTGAACACTCACTTGGCCTTGATTAAGTTCGAATCGCTGCACTCTTAGTTGTAGGTTTGACCTGCCCTAAATTTCGTCACTCGTTTCGTTCTTGAAATTAGGCGGTGTATTGGGAACAGATTGAAGTCCCGAACTCTGCCGGTGAGACGTAATCAAGGCTCGAGTATCGTTGCTGACGATTGCAAGAGATGTCGATTCAAACTAAGTTCGCTTCGAGAAGTTCAAATCGCGCATTCCACCATTTCATTTGAGAAGATTTCTCTGAATACTCGATCGGAACGATTAGCTGAACACGTCGTCAAGACCGCCGCCAACTGATCCAAGGGGCGGCATGAGAGTTCAGCCGAATCCAATTTTCCATTATCACTCCGTGCATAGCGAGAAATCTCTTGCCACGGCGCCATTGGAATTCAGAGGAATTTTGGGCCCGTCACTTCTTCAAACTGAGGCTGAGGCCGCGATTTCAATCCGTACGGAGTGATTCTATTTGCGCAAATGTGCAAACAAGATTCGATCCAATTCATTAACATTTGTCCATGCCTATGGATGAGAACGTGCGGCTAGCGAAACGTGCAGGAGCTCGCTTCTTCGGAGTTTTACTTCAACTAATTTCAGTTCTCACCTTTCTAGGAACTCTCGCCACGGCAATCAAGGTGGAGCACTATGGAGCTGACATTGGGATTGGTGGTTCCCACGATCCTGCGGTTTGGATTGTCCTACTAGGTGGCATTCTTGCTTCCTCCGTTTTGGCTGGCATGGGCTACACACTCGGAATTCTTTGTGCCATCTTCGATCGTCAGGGTTCTTCCGAACCCGCAGTCAAGGCAAACTCAATTCCATTGCCAAGTAATCTTCCAACTGAACCGACTCCGTTTAAGCCCGGTACTCTAACTCCAAACACTGAAGCAACACAGTCGACGATGTAGTTTTCAGTGCCAGACTTCACACCGAAAGCGCCGGCCAACAAATCTGTAGCCACAATGCCCAACGAACCGGCGAGCCATGAAGGTGGCATGACTGAAGCGAGAAACAAGTGGGAATGGCTCACCCGAGAACGTCATTTTCGATAGCTGCTAGTCACCTGTAGACATAATTTCAAATGCTCCACTCGCATAAAGAGCAGTCGGTCGTCGGGTGAAATGACTCGGACTGAAGCACCCCTCCTCTTTTTCTTCAGCAGTACATTTTCAACGCTCGATACACCAAACCTTCGGTGCCCTCAGCGACGAAGTACGAGCGACAACGAAGACCTCGAGCAAAGTGTCTCGTATCGCTGGGCGAGAACCAAAAGTCTGCAGCACCTGTTCATCGCGACCAATGCGTTCGGCGATGCTTCCTTTGATCACCGAAGAACTACCAACGTTCGCCGCTAGCGCGTAGGACGCACGCACCGCGAACTCATCGGTTCGAACCCGAGCAAGGGACATCGTCTCTGTGCAAAGTCCGGCGAGGCCGGCGCCAACGGCAGCGGGCCGCAAGGTCTTGACTGGAACCTGGACGCAACTCAATGATCAGTTCCTCATTGTCGCGAGGGTCACAGCCTTGCTCGCAACGCGCCCAGCGCACGAGAACGTAATTAATCATTGCGAGCGATGCACCCCGCGGTCGCGGCCAACACATTGGCATACTCTTTCAATCGTGACCATTTTAGGTCTAGATACGAGGTGACAATTTGAGCGAACGTTGCGACGTGATGTCGTTGGCGCCGGCCTCGCCGGACTTTGCGCGGCGATTCGCGTGGCACAACAAGGTAAACCTGTATTCGTCCTCGAGTCACACGAGATCGGTGGCCGCGCCCAAAGCGACGCTCGTCGAGACTTTACGTTTAATCGTGGTCCCCACGCCCTCTTCAATGGCGGCGATGCCGCCACGCTTCTTCCCGAGCTCGGGATCCGCGTTGGTGGATCCACCAAATCGTTGCGCGGCGCTCGTGGTCTCTACGAAGGTCGCCTTCACGCACTGCCCATCTCGCCAACTTCAATAATGAAGACCAGCCTCTTGAGCGTGCGCGAGCGAACGACGTTTGCGCGAATCATGACCACGTTGCCGAAGGCGACGCCCGCCTCACTCGCGAACCAGAGCGCGCGAGCATGGTGTCAAGATGTCGGCTCGAGCGAACGACTTACAATGCTGCTGGAGGCCTTCATCCGTCTCAATACTTACTGCGACGACTTGGAACAATTGAGCGCTGACGCCGCGGTCACACAATTGCGCCGATCGCTTCAAGGTGTCACCTACGTCGATGGTGGGTGGCAATCAATTGTGAACCTTCTCGCCATGCGCGCAAGAGAACTGGGTGTCATCGTCGAAGCACACCATCCAGTTTCCGTCATCGAACTCTCGCCGAGCGGCGTACGAGTGAGCAATGACGACACATCAATCGAAGCAGGTGCCGTGATACTCGCGTGCGGAAGCCCCGACAACGTGCGCAAACTCGTCCCCGATGCCGTGCTGCCCGACGTGGGTACACCGGTGACGGCAACCTGCCTCGACCTCGGTTTGCTTGCTAGTCCGAGCGAACACTTCATCTTGGGCATCGACGAATCTCTCTATCTGTCGTTGCACGATCCGCCCGCCCATCTGGCACCGAGTGGAGCCGCGGTCTTAAGTGTCATGGCCTACGGCGGTGAAGGACGAGCTTCGGTACCACGTCTTGACGAATTGGCTCGATTGGCCGGTGTTACCGACGACCTCGTGAAGGAACGACGCGTCCTCTCCTCGATGACCGTGGCACACTCGATGCCCCGACCCGGGAATGGTCTGCCGGGCCGACCAGCGGCGACGTCAGGTGAAACGTCGAACTGTTTCATCGCGGGTGACTGGGTTTGACCCACCGGATTACTTGCTGACGCCGCGGTGTCGAGTGGCGTTCGCGCCGTATATTTTGCGGCAACTGTTAGCGACGTTCGTTTACCAAAGCACCTGGTTGTTGAGCAAACACCCAAGGTCGACCTCGATTGGATTCTTGCGGATCGGCAAGCGACGTTCGACTGACTCGGTTCCGTCGAATCCATTGCGAGTCGACTTTCGCACTTGGAAAACTTGGCCGAGACCCGCATCCTCAACCGCAAGCGAAGTGTGATAAGGAAAAGATGGTCAAGTCGCGCCAGCGCACGACTTCGAGGCTTTGGATCAGGACGTTCTGCGAGGAGACGGCGTTGAAACATTGAGGCGAATCGAGATCCAGCGAACCTTAAATGAGTCGAGAGATTGGCTCTTCACTGAGCTGTCAGAGTTGGCTAGGAGCAATTGTCGCGCCCCCTACGCCGAGCTAGTACTACCGTCAAACCAGTGGCACGCACTTGACCACATTGGTCACTTGGCCCTGGTTGAAACGGATTTTGTTCGGATGATTCGCCGACAATTAAGTGGACACCACAATCCGTCGGTTTGATGACTGACGGCGCGGGAACGACACGAGATCGTGAGGCGATCATGAAACTCGTCCACGCCTTCACCGATCACAACCAACGACGCCATCACCATGATTCACTGAGTGTCGCGGCGGCGCTCACGGGCAGCGCGCGAGGCGAGACGTTGAAGCTCTTAGCGGAACTTTCCGATGAGCAGCTTGAAGAGCCGCTCGTCGGGGCGCCAGGGCCGACGGCACTATTGGCGGCGTCCTCGGGGCCAACGCGGGACATGTTCGCATGCATTGGAAGTGGCTCAGCGACGCCGGAATCGCACGAAAAAGACTAAGCTTTTCCAATCTTCGCGTCACTTCGTCTCACCGAGGTTGCCGAACATCCGAGTACGAATTTCGTGCAGCGTCTCACGATGGAAGTGTTCGCCATCGCGAAAGACCACTCTCAACATGTCCCCGGGCACGAACTCGTCACCCGCCAGGCCTTCAATAAGGTGCAGCCGCCCTTGGTTTTGACGAATGACCTATACGTCCACGCGCTGAGCGCTTCACTCGCGCGTGGGTCGGTGACGGGATCCTGGTAGATTGCTTTTTCCACGCCGTTGATGGTCACAGAGGTTGACTTGAACGCGTGTCCGAACGTGTCTCGGTTCGTTCGCTGATACGTGTGTGATCCAATCCCGAATACGACGTTGGTGCTCGCGAATCCTCGTTCTGCGAGTTGCTCCAAGATCTCTAGTCGCACTCTCCAGACTGATCTGATCGCCGTAGATGACCCCGACGTGCGGATCGAGCACGCGGTAGCCCTTCTCATTGACGCTGCCACCAAAAACGTCCCACAAGGCCTCGACGACTCCCCGGTCGACCAGCGAGGTGCCAGGATTCACCCGGCCCGCCACGATATCGACCGGGTCGCCCGAGTCGGGTCGAATGACAATCCGCCCGTCGCGAGCGAGGATTACGTCGCGAAGTCTGGGTAGGTACTCGCCCATCACCTTCCAGAGATCCCAGGTATCAGAAACGATGGAGAGAAAGCCCGAGGGGTAGAGCTCGGTGATCAATCGTTCGAAGGTCTCGAACTCGTCGTTCACTGCATCATTGCCGTAGGCGGACATCACACTGTGCTCGGTCGCTGGAATCGAAACACCCACGACTTCATTCTCGATGTCCGCGCCGTAGTACTTCTCGAGATACAAAATCGCCGGAATCGTATCGGTGCCGTAAAACGACAAGAGGTGTCCAGCCCCCGACGAGGCCGCCGCTTCAACACTGCTCATGCCCCGAAACGAGAAGTCGTGTCCCTGAAGAGGAACCGCCTCGCGGTCTCCACCGGTTTTCTCGGCGAAACGCTCGAAGAGTTGGCGAAACGAGAAGGCAATCGTGGCGCTTGTCGAAGGAAGCCACGACTCGGCGCTGAACAAGGTTTCGACGAAGTTCGTCAACCAGAAGAACTCCGGGCGCGTATTGACGAACGTCAGTGAAGGAACACGCAAAGGAACGACCGTCCCCTCGGGCAGAGCTCGCACCTCGAGTGGCAAGAAGCCAAGTTCCCAGAGTGCCGCGAGGTGTTCGCTCGCTGGCTCTGATACGCCGAGGGTGTTGCGAATAAGGCGCTCGTACTCGCAAATCACGTCCTCTTTCGAGCGATCGAAGAAATTCACGCGAAAGTACTCGATGAGGTAGCGCTCGATGAAGGCTTGCACGCCAAAGACGACAACGCCGTCGATGCCGTCAATCGCACTCTCGCGCGCGGTCCACGTGCTGTAGACGACGGTCGTACCGACCGGATACTGATGAATGTGCCCGATCTTGTAGAAGTCAGTGAGGAGCGCTGGCGAAAAGTCCACTAGCGAGTTGTTCCTTCGCAACTGTGCGTCATCGAAGGAGCTGTAGGTTCGCGTCGACGGGCACATTGGGCAAGAAGGAGTTCCATCTCCCCACAATCCTTTCAGACGCTCGCGCGAAGCGACGAACGCTCACTCGAGTGACGTAACGACGTGGTCTGAGCGTCGTCTAGACCTCTTTGCCCTCGTTCGTCGCCTTGTGGACTTGGTCCCCGTAACCAAGTGCCGCGAGCAAACGACGCAAGTCCACGACCGTCTGGACGTCGATGTCCTTGTGGCGAGGTTTCAAAAGGACAATCTCGTCGTCGCCCAGTACGACGTGAAACTTGCCATCGGAGGTCTCATTGACGGTGCCGACCACATCGAGGAGCGAGATCACCGCCTTCCAGTCGATGTTGTGGCTCACCGGATGCTGAAAAATGGACATCAAGGTGTCGCGGTGGTGGTTGTTCAAATGCACTTCGCTCGTTCCGTCACTCATAGAATTCCCTTCCGACATCACCATAGTGACCCCATTACCCTGGGCGACAACTTCACGGACCGGCACGGCGCTCAATCGAATCGCTAAATGGCCCGTGGTGTGGGATGCTGCATCCATGGGTCAAGCGAACGACAAACCAAGAAAATTTCGGCCCCGAATGGCAAAGGTGCCCAAAGGCGCTGAAGCGAACAACATTCATTTGGCCGGACTCGCCAATGACAGTGGTTCGTCGCACGCGTCGCGACTCGACCATGAGGCTGCGCATGGTCGAAGTGAAAACCTCGGCAGGGTCGGGAAGTTCATCCTGCGTCTCCTCGGCCGCCGACAAGGCAACGAGACCTCGAACTAGTTCCCCTTCGCTTCATCGTCGCGATGAGCGGTTACCGATTGGTCAAGCAGCGTAGAAACGTTCCTAGCCAACCGTCGATCGGCTCAGGACCTGCCAGAGCAAATCTGCCGTGGTCGTCGTGGGGACCGACGTCATCTCGTTCGCTTGGATCTGACAACTGAAGCCATCGAGGACAACGAGACCTTCGACAGATTTAGACTCGATTCCGGGCACGAAACGGTCCTCGGCGATTCTTCTCGAGAGTTCATCGTGACTCTTTTGGAATCCGAAGGAGCCGGCGAGTCCACAACACCCCAGATCGAGGATCTCGACGTCGTAACCAACCTGGCGTAACACACGAAGTTCAGACGCCGTCCCTTGGATCGCGCGCTGATGGCAGTGTGGATGGATACTGATCTTCCCGGTAGCTGGTTCGCCGCGGTACTGCCAACCACTTCGTTCCAGATGTTCGCTCAGACTGCAACTGAGTTCGGCGAGACGCGCGGCGCGCGGATCGTCGGGCAGTATCTTCACGAATTCATCGCGAAACGTCGCGAGACAACTCGGTTCGGCGACCACGACCGGGAGACCACGATGAAGAAAGTCCTCGAGTGCATCGAGAGTCTTTCGTGCCGTTGCTTTGGCCAGAGTGAGCATTCCCGAGTCGTAGAGTGGACGGCCGCAGCACGCCCACGCGCTGGGTACTCCGACCGATTCACCAACCGCACGCAAGACCTCGACCGTCGCGTTGCCTCGATCGGGCAAGTAGAGGTCAGTGAACGTGTCGGGCCAGAAGATCACCGTGGGCGTGACAGCACGACGAAGTTCTTGCATTTTCGCCCCGTGACGAAACGTGCGATTGGCGAATTGCGGAATACCTCGACGTTGACTGACACCGCCGAGCAATTTGAGTAGGGCGCCCGAGACCGGATTCGTAATGAGCACGTTCACCAGCGACGTCGCTCGTGACACTCCTCGGCCCGTCCACGGGATCAGACCGAGAGCGAACGCCGAACGGGGGCGCAGGCGTTTGGCGTAGTAATGGTGAAGGAACTCTGATTTGTAAGTCGCCATGTCCACCTGCGTCGGACAGTCACTGACGCATCCCTTGCACGAGAGACACAATTCGAGTGATTCGAAGACGTCCTTATTGCGCCAAGTCTCGGGAGTCACCACACCCTGGAACATCTCGCCAAAGAGTTTGGCTCGCCCCCGCGTCGAATGCAGTTCGTCGCGCGTCGCACGGTACGACGGACACATCACGCCCGCGACGTCACTGCGACATTTCCCAACGCCGACACAACGCTCGACGGCTCGCTGCATCGATCCCGAGTCATCGGCGAATGAAAACGACGTCGCTCGAAGTGACGACGTTCGGTACTTCGGTCCGTAACGAATATTGCTATCGAGCGGGAACGCGTCGATGAGCTTGCCCGGGTTCATCCTGTTGGTCGGGTCCCAGACGGATTTGAAGCGGCGAAAGGCCTCCATCATCGAAGGCGAGTACATGCGCGCGAGTAATTCACCGCGACTCTGTCCGTCACCGTGTTCTCCGGAGATTGATCCTCCGAGTTCGACGCAAAGGTCCGCGGCTCGTTCGACGAAGGCCCGATACTTTCGAAGTCCCTCCACGCTCGAGAGATCGAAGTTATTGCGCGTGTGCACGCAACCTTGACCGAAGTGACCGTACCAGGCACCGTCGTAATCGAATTCACGCCAGAGGTCTCGAATCCCGCGTAGGTACGCACCAAGTTTCTCGGGCGCTACCGCGGCGTCCTCCCACCCTTCGTAGTTCACGACGTCTTGAGCAGTTCGCGACGTGGCGCCGAGTCCCGACTCTCGAACTCGCCACACCCTCTCTTGATCGTGCGAGTCGCTCAGTATCACGGCAACACAGTCGGGCGACAGTGAGGCGACAACACGCTCCGCTTTGTCCCTCGCCTCATCGTGACTCGCGCCGCCGACTTCGGCGAGCAGCCAGCCCCCGCCGGGAGGCAGGAGCGCAATGTCGTCGAGGAGCATGTTCTTATGTCGCATCTGATCAATGAGTCGCACGTCAAAGCCCTCGAGTCCAATGAGCTCATTGACGAGAAGTGAGGGCACCGCGTCGGCCGCGACGTAGATGTCCGCGTAGCCAATGACGACCAACATGCGATGGCGAGGCCACGCCGCGAGTTTCACGACGATCTCGGTGACGAGACCGCAGGTGGATTCAGAGCCCACGAAGGCTTTGGCGAGGTGGAATCCACGATTTTCTTGCAGTTGATCCAGGTTGTAGCCAGAGACCCTTCGTTCGATACTTGGATAGCCCGAAGCGATGTCGTCGGCGAAATCATCACGCAACGCGCGAAGTCCTCGAACAATGCGCCCGGCGTCACCGGGCAAGCTCGCCATTTCTTCGTAACCGACCTCGTCGAGGGCACCAAGGACGAGTCGCTCCGACTGGTACGTAATCACCACGAGTTCCTCGACGCAGTCAACGGTCTTTCCCGTGTAGAGACCGTGGGTCCCGCACGAATTGTTCCCCACCATTCCGCCCAGCGTGCACCAGGCGTGCGTCGCGGGGTCCGGACCGAAGGTGAGGTCCAAAGCCCGGGCGGCGCCGTTCAATTGATCGAGCACGACGCCGGGCTGCACGCGAGCCGTTCGCGTCACGGGATCAATGGAAATGATCTGGTTCATGTGGCGACTCGTGTCGATCACGACCGCGACGTTGCACGCCTGTCCGGCGAGGCTCGTGCCCGCCCCTCGAGCAACGATTGGCGCGTTGAAGGCTCGACACACGTCAACAGCGCTACGAAGATCGTTCTCATCGAGCGGGAAGACGACTCCCAAGGGAACTTGACGATAGTTCGATGAATCGGTAGCGAAGACGCTACGCGTCGAGGCGTCGAACTGCACGTCACCTCGAATGACTTCGAGCAGTCTCTTCTCCAGTTCGCGACGAGTCGATTCGTCAATTCCTGAGCGCTCGAGTGCGTCTCCGGGAACGTAACTCACGAGCTACTCGGATTCTGAACGAGCACGAACCTCGGCGACCAAGAACGACCCATACGACAGTTCGCTCAGTGCGACTCGCGCGACACGACGTCACCGCTCGAACCACGCAAGAAATCCAGGTCCGCGCCGAGGTCGGCCTGCATGACGTGTTCGACGTAGAGCAGTTCCCACCCTCGCGTGGGTTTCGCGAACGCGGCCTGCATCGCGACACTCGGAGTTCGCGAGGCGAGTTCTTCGTCGGAAACGTCAAGGGTGAGTGTGCGCGCGGGTACGTCGAGCACGATGTAGTCCCCGTTCTCGACGAGGCCGAGCGGTCCGCCCGCCGCCGCTTCGGGTGACACGTGTAAGACCACTGTTCCGTATGCCGTCCCGCTCATCCGTCCGTCACAGACGCGAACCATGTCTCGAATCCCCTGTTCGAGAAGCTTCTTGGGCAGCGGCATATTGGCGACTTCGGGCATACCTGGATAACCCTTCGGCCCACAACCGCGCAGTACCAAGACCGAATCCGCGTCCACGTCCAAGTCCGGATCGTCAATGCGAGCGTGCATATCTTCAATAGAGTCAAAGACCACGGCGCGCCCCCGGTGTCGCAGAAGTCTCTCGGACGCGGCGGCGGGCTTGATAACCGCCCCCGTGGGAGCGAGGTTCCCACGCAGCACCGCCACGCCCGCTTCGAGTGCGAGCGGTGTCGTGCGCGAAGCAATGACGTCGGGATCCCAAATGTTCGCGTCTTCGAGATACGAAACGAGCGGCCGTCCGGTAACGGTGAGGGCGTCAGGATCGAGCAGATCCTTCACTTCGCGCAGGACGGCAAGGAATCCCCCGGCTCGTTGAAAGTCATCCATCAGGTACGCCCCCGCGGGCTGCAAATTGACGAGCAGCGGAACGCGCGATCCAATGCGATCAAAATCATCGAGGTTCAGTTCGATATTGAGTCGCCCGGCAATGGCGAGCAGGTGCACGACGGCATTCGTCGAACCACCGATGGCGGCGAGCGCGACGATGGCGTTGTGGAACGAACCCATCGTGATGATCGAACTTGGCCTCCGATTGGCGGCGACGAGCTCGACGATCAAGCGTCCCGTCTCCTGTGATCGTTCGAGCAGTCGACTGTCGACGGCGGAGGTTCCCGCAAGTCCCGGAATCGTCATGCCGAGTGCTTCTGTTACCAGAGCCATCGTTGACGCGGTTCCCATCGTGTTGCAATGACCCTTACTACTGATCATCGAGGACTCCGAGCGAAGGAATTCCTCTTGGCTGAGCGTCCCACCGCGAGTCTCTTCACTGAGGCGCCACACGTCGGTGCCACAGCCGAGCGCCACACCCTGGAACGTGCCCGACTTCATCGGCCCTCCCGGCACGACGATGGCGGGAAGGTCAACTGACGCGGCGGCCATCAAGAGTGAGGGAATCGTCTTGTCACAGCCCCCGAGCAGCACCACGCCATCGATTGGATTCGCGCGAATCATCTCTTCGCTCGCCATCGCGGCCATGTTTCTCCACAGCATCGCGGTTGGTCGAACCTGGGTTTCGCCCAGCGAGACCGCGGGCAAGTTGAGTGGAACACCGCCGGCCTCAAAGACGCCCGCCTTCACGCTCAACATCACCTCGTCGAGGTGGACATTGCACGGCGTCAGATCCGAAGCCGTATTCGCGATGGCGATGTGGGGCCGACCGTCAAAGGCGTCGTCGGCGAGACCTCGACGCATCCACGCCCTATGGATGTAGGCGTTGCGGTCGGTACCTGCGTACCACTGCGCGCTGCGCGGTTCGCTCAAGGTAGCCCTTTCCGTTTCGTGAAATCTATGACTACTATATGAAATAACATGAGTGTCGAGCCTCTTCCTACCCCTATTAATAGGGCCCTCGAGACGCGAATTGTTGGCTCGGACCGTGTTCTCACGGTCTTGGTCAAACTCGCCGCCTTCCCCAATGGCGCCACGTTGGACGAGGTTGCCAAGGTCGTTGCGAGCCCCAAGCCAACCGTACATCGAGCCCTGGCCTCGCTTTGTCGCGCGGGTCTCGCGAACAAGGACGGCCGCGGTCGTTACATCTTGGGCGACGAATTCCTTCGTATGGCCTTCTCACATCACGAGTCGCGACCAGAGCATCTACGCGTCCAGCCCATCTTGCGCCAACTCGTCGAACGCTACGAGGAAACCGCCCACTACGCGGTCCTCGACCGAGACCAGATCATCTACCGCGCCAAAGTCGATCCGACGGGTGGCGCGGTTCGACTGACGTCAACCATTGGTGGACGAAACCCCGCCCACTCGACCGCAATCGGAAAGATGTTGCTCTCCTTCACGCTCTTGAGCCTGGACGACGTCAAGCAATGGATTGGTGATCGAGTACTCCTGCGCCAGACCGTGAACACACACACCGATCCACGCGAGCTCTTCGAGCAACTCGAACTTATACGTAGCGCTGGGTACGCGGTTGACTACGAAGAGAACGAATTAGGAGTGGCGTGCATTGCCCTGCCCTATTTCCTCACTTCATCGCACGTGGCACGCGGTGCGATCAGCGTCAGCGCGGTTTGTTTTCGAACCAACATCCAAGATCTCATCGCCGACGTCGACACGCTGCGAGCCATCATCAACGGTGACGGTGAGTCTGCGTGAGAGCCCTCGAACTCGTCGAGCCATTTAAGTGCGAAGTCATCGAAGTAGATGATCCGATCGCGACGAGTGGATCGGTCGTCGTTGACGTGCATCGTGTTGGCGTCTGTGGCACCGACGTCGAGTTCTACAAGGGTGAGATGTCCTACCTGCACGATGGGAACGCGCACTTCCCACTTCGCCTCGGCCACGAATGGATGGGCGTCGTGAGTGCCATTGGTCACGGTGTCGACCCTCGTTGGCTCGGACGGCGCGTCACGGGTGACACGATGCTCGGCTGTGGCACCTGTCGTCGCTGTCGAGCTGGACACCAGCACGTGTGCGCGACTCGAAAGGAAGTCGGCGTGCGTGCGAATTTTCCGGGTGCGCTCGCTGAGAAGTTGGTGGTGCCAGCGAGTTCCGTGCACGGGCTGCCCGACAACGTTGACGACGCGCTCGGTGCGCTGGTCGAGCCCGGTGCCAATGCCTGGCGCTCGGTGCAGGCAGCGAACGTGCGTGAGGCCGAACGACTATTAGTGCTCGGACCAGGAACGATTGGCTTATTGGCCGCCATGTTCGCCACGTCACTCGGCGTCGAGGTGCACGTCGCGGGCGTGACGTCTTCCAGCCTGGACTTTGCCCGCACACTTGGATTTGACGGTGTTTGTCACGTGAACGCCATTAGCGAAGGACCCTGGGACGCCGTCATTAACGCGACCAACGACGTGGCCCTACCCGCAAAGGCCCTCGACATGGTCGAACCAGGTGGACGCGTTGTCTACATCGGTATCGGCACGGGCCCGAGTGCCATCGACAGTCGCGAACTCACGCTGAAAGACGTGACTGCCGTGGGGCTCTTGAGTGGCTCCCCTGCACTCGATGACACGATTGCGATGTACGCCTCGGGGACACTTGATCCACGTCCACTCATCAGTGCCGTGGTGTCGCTATCCGACGTTGGCGCCGTCCTCGCCGGGATACGCCCCGCGCACGCGGGTGATGGTCCAAAGATTCAGGTCGATCCGCGCACCTGATCCAGCGGCGAGCGATGACTTGGACACCGAGCGTTGTCCCTTGTTCAAGCTTGACCAACGACCTGTCGTTGTTTTCCAAGACCTTGACCCTCGAGTTCCATCACGTCGCCGGGCTTCAAATACGCCACGTCGTCGTGACCGAGCGAAACGCCCGCTGGCGTTCCGGTGTTGATGATGTCACCGGGCTCAAGAACCATGAACTGACTGATGTACCAAATCACGTGCGCGATGCCAAAGATCATGCTCTTGGTGGTGTCGTGCTGGCGAAGTGCGCCGTTAATGGACAACTTCAGTTCGAGGTCCTGGGGGTTCGTTATCTCGTCGGCGCTCACGAGCCACGGCCCGAAGGGATTGAACGTATCACAACTCTTGCCCTTATCCCACTGACCACCACGTTCGAGTTGGAACTCACGCTCCGAGACATCATTGGACAGCGCGTACCCCGCGACGTAGGAAAGCGACTCGTCGGGTGACTCCAAATAACTCGCTCGTTTCGCGATCACCACGCCCAGTTCCACTTCCCAGTCAGTCTTGGTCGACGCACGCGGTATCAGCACTTGGTCATCGGGTCCGATCAACGTACCCGGCGACTTCATGAAGAGCACCGGCTCGTCAGGGATCGCCGCCCCACTCTCTTCAGCGTGGGTCCGGTAATTGAGCCCGACGCAGACGATCTTTTGTGGTGCGGCGACTGGTGAGCCGACGCGCAGCTTCGTCATATCGACTTCGGGCAGCAGCGTCGATGAGGCGCGTTGCGCCAAGGTGGTCAACCCTCCTTCTCGAAAGAACGAACTGTCATAATCATGGACCAACGAGGAGCAGTCGAGGACTTGACCGCCCTCGGTCATGAGAGCGGGACGCTCATAACCTCGTTCACCAATTCGTAGCAGCTTCACAATTTCTCCTTCATCATCGTCGATTGACGTACGTAGCGGAAATCAACATCACGCGCGAGCGAACCCATAGACGCGCTGCGCGTTTTCTCCGTAGACCTCGCCTCGCTCATCTTCGTCGAGTGAGGCGAGCAATTCACCCGTCAACGTTACGACGTCATCAAAACTGGCAACGTCAAGGCACACGGGCCAGTCAGAATCCGAACAGCAACGCTTTGGGCCCAAAGTTTTCGAGCAGTTCGTCAACGACGGGTCCCAGTGCCGCGCGAGTCCAGTTCGCGCCGACTTCATTGGCGAGGCCGGCGACTTTGGCGACGACTCGGCCAGTCTTCGCGAACGCCGCCACATTCTTTCGCCATCCGTTCGCGTCCAGGTCGCGCGGGTTTGGTTTACCGGCACGATCGAGAACGACGATCAGATCGTCACACTGCTCGATTGCTCCGAACGCGCCGCTCAACTGGCTCGCCCTGGCCATGAGATCAAAGACCAAACCACTCGCTGCGACGGCGCGCAACCCATTCAAGACCGAACGACGAGAAAAGTAGTCCGGATCAGTTTCTTGCTCGACGAGATGGCGAACACCAACGAGAAAGCTTCCGCCGGGCGCTTCGCGAAGTTCGGCGATCTGTTCGAGAACATCAGGCGCTTCGATGTCGAGCCAACCAACGACGCCGGCCACCAGTGGCGAATCTGCGGCGATCGCTAAGAATTCGCGCGTCTCATCAGCGTCGTTGAGAACCTGGACGAGAATCCCCGCGTCGATGCCGTGCTCGTGGGCGAGTTGTTCGTACTGGGCCAAACTGTAACGCGACTCGAGGTTTGGAACCTCGCGCAACCACTCGTGCGGGCGAGTCGAGGCGTCCCAAAGGTGAAAGTGAGCGTCAATCACGAGCCACTCCCGATCGCCGGTGCGCTTTTGATGAGCTCGAGTTCGGCCAGTTCGTCAAAGAGCGCCTCGGGCACTCGCGTCGTCATGTACGAGACGTCTTCGTTGACCTCTCGTGCGCTGCGAGCTCCACGACGACCGCACTCACGGCTCGATTTGCCAACACGTACTGCATCGCGACCGCCGGCAAACGTACGTTGTAACGAGCACAAACCTCGGCGATTCCTTCGACCCGTCGTTGGACTTGTCTCGGCGCACGGCGGTAGTCGTAGGACGCACCTTGGGGATTCGCCAAGATTCCGCTGTTAAAGACGCCTCCGACGAGTACGTCGATACCGCGACTGCTCATGAGTGAGAAGAACTCGTCACCGGCCTCGTCGTTGAGAAGGGAATAGCGTCCCGCGACCAACACACAGTCAATGTCGGTCGTGCGAGCGAAGCGTTCGAGCATCGGCACCTGATTCATCCCGACGCCAATCGCCCTGACGACTCCTTCGTCGCGCAGCTGGGATAACGCGCGATACGACTCATTCATTGCCTGTTGTTCGACGTCGTCGGGATCGTGAATTAAGGCAATGTCGACCTGATCAAGGCCCATTCGTTCGCAACTCTCCTTGAGCGAACGACGTACTCCCTCGGCGCTGTAGTCGAGGATTCTCGTTCGTGGGGGCGTCTCGAAGAAACCTTCGACGCCCTGCACGTCTTCGCTCGTCGCGACGAGCAGGCGGCCAACCTTGGTCGAGACCACGAACTCCGAACGGGGTTTTTCTCGAAGAAAGCGGCCGAGCCGCTCCTCGGCGAGTCCCACGCCGTAGTGCGGCGCGGTGTCAAAGACGCGCACGCCGTTATCCCACGCCGCCTGCAGCGTCTCGTGGGCTTCAAGGTCGCTCAGGGCCGTGAACAGATTCCCAAGCGGTGCACAGCCAAGCACGAAGCGATGTTCTCCAGCACCGCCACCGATTCTCAATGACGCCAAGCTCATGAAGTTCAGTCTCGCGTGAGAGGCCGTGGCGCGACGATCACGACGGCGTCGGCGGAATTCGTAGTCCCACGAGTCCACCATCGACGTTCAGCGCGATACCGGTCGTAGAACCCGAACGCGGACTCGCGAGATAACAGATGGCGTCAGCGACTTCGTCGGCGCTCACGAGACGACGATGCGGTTGTCGCGCCGAGAGGGCTTCGAGTTCGTGTGCGGGATCCTGCGCCTGACCGAGGAGTCGTTTCACCCACGGCGTGTCGGCGGTGCCGGGATTCACGCAGTTGACACGAATGCCCTCGCCGAGGTGGTCAGCGGCCATGGCGCGGGTCAGCGCCAGGACCGCCCCCTTGGTCGCACTGTAGAGCGCGCGACGAGGAAGTCCGATGTCCGCCGCGACCGAGCACGTGTTCACGATTGACGCGTGCGCGGACTCACGCAGCGCTGGCATTGCCGAGCGGCTGACCCGGACCATGCCGTAGACGTTCACTTCGAACACCTTGCGCCACTCATCGTCGGTATTGTCTTCAACGGTTCCTTGAGCCCCGATGCCTGCGTTATTCACGACGATGTCGAGTGCACCGAATTCCTGGCGCACCCTCGTGACCGCGTCGTTCACGCTCGGCGAGCTCGACACATCACACTCGACTGCCAGAAACTCCTCACTGACCCCCGAGGTGTCCAGATCGAGCACCGCGACCCGACAACCAAGTGCGATGAGTCTCGCCGCGGTCGCACGTCCGATCCCCGAGCCGCCACCGGTGACGATTGCCCTCAGGCCCTCGAACTCAAGGCCACTGCTCGGTGTCGCGCTATCTGTCATGGTCACTCCTCATTCGTTCGTCAAGTCCACGTGAAATACCTCATCCATCAACGTCCACCAATCACCCGCGGCGGCATCGGGAATCGGCACTTGCAGTGGCTGGGTGAGTTGCCACCAACGTTGCGTCTCCTCATCTTGCTCGATGAAGGCCTGGATGTCCTCAAAGTCGCCACGAAACTCCATATAGGAGAAGAGCAGGTCGCCGTGAAGGAAGATCGAGTAGTTGGTGATCCCCGCGTCGAGGATTCGCGAGGTCACGGCGGGCCACACCTCTCGATGAAGACGTCGGTACTCCTTGTGCGCTCCGGGTGCCAGTTGAATCACCCATCCCCGCCGCGAGAGCGCGACGTCGGCAGCGCTCGAGTTCGCCACGTGGGTGAAAGTCGGTTGGGTCATTCTTGAATGGTGAGCCCGGTCGCGGGATCGAAGAAGAACAACCGATTGGGATTGATCTGAAGTCGCACCTGGCTACCGATCGTGAGTTGTGACTCGGGCGAGACACGCGCCACGCCCTCACCTCGTTGGGCGATGAGACCCGCGTCAAGGCCTTCGGCGTCATCGCTGTACATGCCCTCTGCCTCCACGCGATGCGCGTCGGTGGAAAAGTGCACGAGGATCTCCGAACCCAGCGCCTCGACGAGGTCGATGTCCCCTCGAAGAAGACAACTCCTTGGTGTTGTCTTGAGTCTTCGGTAGCCGCGATGGACAGACTCTCGGGTCGCATGCCCACGACCACATCGCTGTTCGAGAATTTCGCGAGGTAGGGTCTTGGACTGAAGAACCGCGTCGGGAAGTTCAATGGTCTGGCTTCCCAAGCGCAACGTACGCGCCCCTTCGCCGAGGTGCGCCTCGAACAGGTTCATCGAGGGAGAACCCATGAAGCCCGCCACGAAGAGATTGACGGGGTGATCGTAAATTGTTTGCGGCTTGTCACACTGCAACACGACGCCCGCACGCATCACCGCCACACGGTCACCCATTGTCATCGCTTCGACTTGGTCGTGGGTCACGTAGATCGTCGCCACACCCAGACGCCGCTGGATGCGAGCGACCTCGGCGCGCATTTGGACACGCAACTTCGCGTCCAGGTTCGAAAGCGGCTCGTCCATCAAGAAGACCTTGGGCGACGCACGATGGCCCGACCCATCGCGACGCGCTGACGCTGACCACCGACAATTGGCCGGGCTTGCGGTCGATCCATTCGCTCAAGCCCGAGGATCTCGGCCGTCTCGCGCACCTTCTTAGCGATCTCGGTCCTTGGCAACGTGCTTCATCTTGAGCGCGAAGCCGATGTTCTCACCGACCGTCATGTGTGGATAGAGCGCGTAGTTCTGAAACACCATGGCGATGTCGCGGTCCCTCGGCGAGATGTCGTTGACCACCCGCCCATCGATACGCACTTCACCGCTCGTGATCTCTTCGAGACCCGCGACCATGCGCATGCGGTTGTTTTGCCGCACCCCGAGGGACCAACCAAAATCATGAACTCGCCGTCGGCGACCTCGAGATCGAACTCGTGTACCGCCTCGTAACCGTTGGGATAGACCTTCGTGAGTTTTTCAAGCGTGATGGGGGGCACCAGCGTTTCCTTTCGTGCGGCGACGCCGACGAGTGGCCACAGCGGCCGCGCCCTGGCGAGACTGTTCATTTCCTCGATGCACGTGGTTGTCGCGAAGAGACCCCACGGAACACGTGCGAATGTTGGTTGGACCATGGTTTAGCAACGCACTACTCCTTCGTTGCCCCGGCGAGCAGTCCCGACACCAAGCGATCGCTGTGCGAAGAGAAAGACAATCATCACCGGCGCCATGGCCACGATGGTGGCCACCGCGAGTTCCGGACGGTAGATGGCACTTGACCGCCCTGTCCGGGGTTGAACGCCGGTGTCGCCGAGAGAAGGTCTTGGAGACCAATGGGGAGTGGATAGTTGTTGCTGTTGGGCAACATCACGAACGGAAGGAAGAAGTTATTCCAATTGGCGACAAAGGCGAAGAAGGTGACCAGAGCGATGATCGGACGCGCGAGAGGTAGGGCAATTCGTCGAAACACGTTCCACTCGTTGCATCCGTCGATGCGAGCTGCGGCGAGAAGATCTTTGGGCACCGAGGACGAGTAGAAGATATAGGCCAAATACACGCCAAAGGGGAAGAACGAGAACGGCAGGATCACCGACAAGGGCGTCCCGACGGCGTGTACCGCGTTGGCTTCAAGAAAGAGTGGCAGCACCAGAGCGGTCGCGGGCATGATCATCACGAACAGGGTGATGCCCAGCAGCGTCCGACGCCCAATGAATTGGGTGTGGGCGAGCCCGTAGCCAGCGGGGATCGAGCAGATGAGGGCGATCACGATCCCACCGAAGGAATAGATCGCAGAGTTCTTCAGCCACACCAACAGCGAGTAGTCCTCGAAGGCGAACATCGTCGTGGATTGCGTGGGCCAGATTGTGAAAGGTTCCAATGGTGAACGGGTTGTCCACGACCAATTGGTGGTCGGTCTTGGTGGGTGAGAGCAAGAGCCACACGACGGGCACCACAAAGAACGCGGTGAAGGCGAGCAGCACGATGTAGGAAAGGGTACGAGACCAAATTCGGTTGAAGAGTCGCATCTATTCCACCTCGAAGAGCTTCGGTTCGAAAAACGAGCACGGCAGCGCACATCAGGCCAATCACGAGCAGATCGACCGAGATCGCGGCGGCGTAATTGAAATTATTGTCCTGGAACGCGAAATAGTACGCCAGTTCATTGGGTGACCAGGTCGGACTGATCAGACCCAGACTGGCTTCGCCGACCAACTGGGGTTCGACGAAGAGTTGCGTGCCCGCCGCGAAAGCGAGGATCAACATGAAGGTGATCCACTTCTTAATGAGCGGCAGCTTGATTCGCAGCGCTGTTTGCAGGGGCCCGGCACCGTCGAGTTGCGCCGCTTCGATGAGTTCGTTCGGGATGTTGTTGAGCGCGCCGTAGGTCACCACGATCCATCCCCCGGCGCCGGCCCAGAACGCGATGATCGCGAAGATGAAGGGGAGGTGTCCCGGTAAGACGGTCTGTCCAAAGTTATGGAAACCGAACAGCGAGAGAAAAAGGCGCCACGGACTCACGGTCGGATCGAGCATGAAGAGCCAAACCAAGACACTCGCGGCGCCCGCGAGTGCACCGGGTAAATAAAAGATGAAGCGAAACGCCGCGCTCACTCGTCGAGAGATGCTGTGCAAGACAAGGGCCAAGCCCACGACGATAACGACGAGTGAAGCGAGCCAAATGAACAGGTACTTGCCAATGTTCTCGAAGGCCGGCAAGAAACGAAAGTCCTCGCCGGTCTTGATGAAGTTCGTGAGTCCGACGAAGTGACCACCCGTACCGCTAAAGGCGAGGGCGATCGCGTAGAGCGCCGGAGCCACACCAAAGAGAAGCAAGAGAATGACGTAGCCGGATACGAAGGCGTATCCGGCTACCCCATTTTTCTTCTTTCGTCGTAGCTTCGGATTCAATGAACCAGAGGTGCCGAGAGGGGTTGGTTCTTGAGTGGTCACCTCTGGTTTCATTGAATCTTCCTACTACTACGGCTTCGTTACGACGGTATAGCCATCACTCTGGGCAAAGTCCGCCAACTGAGAGGCGTAGCCCGCCAGCTGGGAGGAGAAGTTTGAACCCGAGTTGAATCCGGTCACCACAGTGCTGCCAAAGACCGAGTCGGTGCTCCAAGGAACAGGCGACCAACCCGACCAGACTTCGGTGGCGGCCTTCGCAAAGACCGGCGCGATCTGGTTCGAGTACAAGCCCGAGGCCTGTTCGGGCCGCGATCCACGGTGTCTCGTCAGCGACGTACGCCGGGTAGCCGGGCGAGATGCCCTGACTGCCGTAGGACGTCGAGAGCCACGTAAGGATCGATGCCGTCAAAGACTTCGCCGCACCGGTGACGTGTGAGGACATGAACCACAGTCCACCACCGACTTCACCGGTGTAGGTCGGACCGCTGCCCCAGCTGAGTGGGTCAGCGACCGCGAGGTCACCCTTGGTGATGATGCCCGGGAACAGGTACTGCCCGTACCACGCTGGACCAACCATCATCAGGATCTTGTTGTTGTAGGTCGTTCCGAACGAGGACGAGAAGACGCTGTCGGTGGTGACTGCCTTATCGGCGATCAACGGGTCGATCAGCGAGGCGACTCGCGTGCAGTTCGGGTCCGCGGGGTCGATGTCAATGGTTCCGGGCGATACGACGTCGTCCAAGTGGCACGCGCTGGGCCACAGGTAGATGTCATCATCCCAGTTGTCACCAACACTGCCCACGATGTAACCGGGGTGCTGGGTCGCCACTTCTTCGCCGAGGGTCTGCCAACCCTGCCACGTCGTCGGCACGGTGTAACCGAACTGAGTCATGAGCGCGCTGTTGTAGAACAGCAGGTTCTGAGCCAGGTCGTTACGCAGACAGTAAACCTTGCCGTTCACGGTGCAGCCCGCCAACGTGCCCGCGGCGTATCCAGAAAGAATCTTGTTGGAGACCGTGCCGTTACTGAGCACCGCTGGGTAGTTGAACTGCGGACTCGCCAACGACGCGGCGTCGTTGTTCTCTTCACTGAAGACAATGTCCGGCCAACCGCCGTGAACTCTGTTGTCCAGGGCAATCTTGGACTGAAGGACGCCCGAGCCGTTCGCGTTGCCGTTGTACACGGTCACGGCCACTTTCACGGTTGGGTGCGCCTTCTCGTACGCCTTGATCTGTGGCAAACGCGTCGAGTCGACCCAAACACTGATGGTGGGCTTCTTCGCAGCACTTGCCGCACTCGAGGTGCTGGCGAATCCGAACGTCGCCACGGCCATGCTGGAGGCGACAATCGCCAACAACGAGGTCCGCAGCTTCGGACGAATTCTCCGGCGCCCCTCACTACTCCTTATAGGTGAACTCATGCTTGGTGTTCCCTTCTCTCTCTGTACTTTTTGCTGGTTTTGGTTTATCGACATTGAAAACGCCACTAATCCTCCGTATTACGGCACTACTGTCGCCGCTAAATCAACGACGTACTTCTCCAGTTCGGGCGGATAGTGGGGGCCTTCCGGTAATCCGACTCCTGGACCTGGTGGCGCCGCAACGATTCCTCGTGCGTTGATGCCGACTTCGCGCTGGACTGGATTCGACGTCACCAGCGACTCGTAATACGTGCAGTTCGCGATCGCCATACAGAGATGGCGTGCGTAGATCGTGTTGCCGTGCGGTTCAGCGCGCAAACGAAACGCGTCGGCGAGATGAGCAATGCGCATCGCTCCGGTAAAGCCACCGCGAAGCTCGGTGCTCGTGCGAACGAAACTCGCGCAGCCACTCTGGATGAAGTCGGCCGTGTTCATGTGCACACCGTCAGAAGTCTCAGCGACGTTGAGCGGTACGCGTACTCGCTCGGCGAGCCACTTATACGCAGTGACGTTGAACTCGCGCATCGGCTCTTCGTACCAGAGGTACTTCGCATCTGACAACGCGTCGCCAACGTAGATCGCGTCCACCAGATCGAAGCCCGCTGATCCGTCGTACATCAGTGGCACGTCGGGACCAACGTGTTCACGAAGAGCTACGCAGAGCGCGGCATCGCGGCGTGCGTCACCCCAGGCGTGGAGTTTGATCGCGGGATAGCCAAGCTCGAGACATTGCGTGGCGACCTCAAGGTATTCCTCGACACTGCGAAAGGTCGACGTCGACGCGCACGCTTCGATCTCGCGTCGAAAGCCGCCGAGGACCTCGAACGTTGGTGCGTTGTAATACCGACCCGCGAGGTCCCATAAGGCCGTGTCCACGAGACCAAGAATGTTTATGGGAAACTCATGCACGCGGTCCAACTCCCACATGCGATGCCAGAGCCATTCACGCTGCAGTGGATCGGCACCAAGTAGCTCGTCACGCAAGACGCGCTCGAGCAAGTCATCAACAATGACCGCGCTGCCTCGCCGAGGGGCGATCGCGACACCTTGGACGCCTTCGTCGGTACTGATTCGAATGACCGATACGTAGCCATCACCAGGTCCACCCGGGAGACCTTCGCGCCACGCGAAGGTGGGTCGTGCACCGGGAGCAAAGACGGTGAAGTTCTCGACGTTGCTTATTTGCACTATCCCCCCATTAGTAATCAGAACTCGGTCAGACCGAAAGAACTTCTCCACCCCGAGGGGTGATCGCTAATTCATAGCACAACATTCGTATGATAACATATGTATGTTGGATTCCCAGAAAAATTCACTTCTGGCGTCAATGGTCACGAACGTAAGATGTATCAGGAGAAATGAGTTTCGGTTCATTTCTTGGTCCGGAGGTTAAGTGACAGACATCAATGACGTACGGCCAAAAATGGCCTCGAGTTTGACGTCTCTCGTCGCGAATCCGGCACCTCCGCGCCCCACCAGTCTTGGTGTGGCCGTCCTCCAGACTCTTATCGACAACATCGTCGGTGGCGAACTCGCCCCTGGCACGACCCTACCGACAAATCCGGAACTCTGCATTGCCTTTGGCGTGAGTCGAACCGTCGTGCGTGAATCGCTCAAACTCCTCGAAGAAAAGGGGCTGATCCGGGTCCGCCAGGGACAAGGAACCACGGTGGCGCCCCAAGACCAGTGGAACCTCCTCGACCCGCTCGTCCTCGAGGCCGCCATTCGTTACGACGAGAAACTCGAAATCATTGACGATCTGGTCGACGTTCGAGTCGGCTTGGAGAGTTTGATGGCTCAACGCACGGCCAAAAAAATTACTGACGCGCAATTGCTTGAACTCCGTGAGTCGTTAGCGGTTCTGGAATCGCTCTTGGGCAACCCCGACGAGTACCTGCTCGCCGACATTGAATATCACGACGTCATTCTTCGAAGCTCCGGGAACAAACTTGGTCGATCTATCATTCGAACCGTTCACCCCTACGCTCGCGCGAGTGCGCGTTACAACCCTCATATGCGTCTGGCCGAAATTGCCATGTCGCACGAAGGTCACGTCGACATCTTCAATAAGATCTCCGCCCACGATGAACTTGGTTCCTTTGGCGCCATGCACGACCACATCATGAGCGGATGGCTGCGCCGCAAGAACGCACGTCTCAACGAAGGCTAAGAAACGTCGCTACGTAGCGACCGAACCACTGTCCTCGCCGCTCACGTCAGAGCGAAGTAGATGTCACAAAGGTTCCAACCCGTGTGACCTCCCGGAAGGAGTTGGTGCAAGGCGCTTAACGCCCGGTAACTGTCGTTCTCATTCACGATGTCGTGCCATTCGATGCCGAGATCGCTGGCGCGCTTCAGCGTGCCGTTATCGACCCAAGCTCCCCCGACACCATTGACGAAGTCACGACCGTCCGAGCTCGCCGCAACGAACACAACCTCGCGATTCAATCGCTGCAAATTCTCAGCCATTCGCCACGCGAACTCTTGACAACGACCACCGCGACCTGAACCCGCGACGCGCACCGTCACTTCGCCCGTTCCAACGACGCAGAGCTGACCATTGAAGCCAACCAAACTTTCCAACGTGGCGCCCCAATCCTGGGATACGTCATGCACGTCGCCGCGAATCTGGGAACCAAGATCGAGCACTTTGTATCCGCGACGGCGAGCATGCACTGAGACCGCGCGTAGCAACAGCTTGGGATCGGCGAGAACCTTGTTTGAGTGATGAAGAGGTGCGGTCTTCTTCAAACTCTGGCGCCGCATCTCACACGCCGCCTCGATCTTGTCGCCGAGAGGGCTACCGGTTATGGCGAGAGCCTCAACCAATGTTCTAATTTCTGTCGTGTTTGGTTGGTAGTCATACGTCATCGCCGAACCAACCCAGGGAGCGCCCGAAACTGCGTTGTCCACCATGATCAGCGAGAGCGACCATTGACTTCGAAGTTGACGAAGGATGGCTCCTCCGGCGATTCGTGAAGTCGCGGCCCGCACTTTGTTGTAGGTGGTGATATCGGCTCCGACCAGCGAAACTGCATCCCACAGACGACGAAGGTCATCGAGTTCCAGCGGTTCAAAAGGCAGAACGCACAGACTCGACGCTCCACCCGAAATGAGGAACACGGTGCCCTCGCTCGCGTCGCTCGAACTGAGGAACGACACCAACTCCTCGCCCGCTCGAAGGCTTCCGGCACCGGGTATCGGATGCTCACCGACTCGAACATCGCCATCAGGGGGCGCCATCGCAGCACTGTCGTGCCCGCAGACTAAGAAGCGGCGTCGAACACGCGAACCAAGAAACTTTCCTGCGGCGTACGCCATCTCGCGAGAAGCTTTTCCTATCGCGACGACGTCAACACTTTGCTCGCCCGAGATCTCAGCACGGAGTTTCTTTTCGACCAATGTCTCGAGGTCGAGGGACCCGGACCAGCTCCTGCTCATCGCAAGAGCATCGGCAAGTAAGGCGGTTCCCTTGACGTCGGGGAAATTTGTCACGTGCGACTTTTTCGCGAGAACAACGATGTTTCCATGACGTGGAGATAATCGTGCGCGTCTCGCTGCGTAGTGCTGCGAGGACTGTTCTCAAGGTGAAGAATGTTGAACCACATCGTGGCGAGATTACATGATGTCTTTCGAGCGGCGAGGATTTTCTTTGACGCTTCACGGGTGCTCGTTCACTATGGTGGCGACCCGCCGCAAAAGTCCGACGGCCAGAGCACCGAGCCATCTCGTTCGTAGGTTCTCAGTGAAGGGCAGTGCACGACCTTGGGACGCCTTCAAAACTTTGATGGCGTACGCGCTTGCAAAGATGTTTCGATCAGGAGGGTGGCGACCCAAGTATCCAGAAGTGACCCAACAATGTGGTGCTCTTCGTGCGAAAGGTCCCCTCGAGAAATTTTGGTCAGCGTGCTAGTTTCAGCCAATGAGTCGAATCAATACCTACTTAAACTTTCAGGGCACGACCGAAGAAGCGTTCAATCGCTACGCATCAATTTTCAACCCGAACTATTCGTGCCATTTCATGCGTTTTGGCGACATGCCTGAAATGCCGCCAATGAGCGATGATGACAGTCAAAAGATCATGCACGTTGAACTTCCGATCATTGGTGGACACGTGTTGATGGGAACTGACATGCTGACGTCGCACGGTCAAACCGTGAAAATTGGCAACAACACGACGATAAGTATCGAGATCGAGTCCCGTGACGAAGCACTTCGCCTTTATGAAGCGCTCGCCGAGAACGGATCTGAATCCACTGGTATGAATGACATGCCCTGGGGCGCCTATTGGGGTTGTTGTCTCGATTCATACGGCATTCGATGGATGGTCTCGACACCCGTTGACATGTCTGGCAACTAAAGCGTCGCCAGCCTCGAACGTTACGTTCGGGTCGTCAAGGGACCCGTGTAGGTCGTCTTGCCCCATCCCAATATTGGATAAAAGATAATGCTCAAGAGCCACAAGCCGATACCGAAACCTTGTGACTTAGAAAACGCCTTGGCGAGGTCCAGTGAGACCAGCAGCGTGATAACGAAATTGACGAACGGGATGAAGTACAAAATCACCCACCACCCGGGTCGGCCGGCGACTTTACAGATGAGATAGATGTTGTAAATCGGAATGATTGCGCCCCACCCGGGCTTGCCCGCCTTTTCAAAAATTCGCCAGTACGAGCCAACGTAGAGCACAACGAGTGCAATGACGACGAGGAACGTGATCGCTCCACCTGCTGTTGATGCCGCTTCAATAATTCCCATCGCTCCTCCTGGACTCGGTTTGATGCTAACGAGATTCGTCGAGGTGAAGGTGTATTCCCCGACTCTTCAGACGATTAAATGAGATGATTCGCACATCGGCGCGTTCGTCGAGACGGGGCGCCTCCCATTTCGAACAATCGCCAAGTGTGTCGACATCGAAGCCAACACTTTGGCGAAGTTGGGAAGCGCCCCATCGCAACGCTCATCGCGCTACTGGGAAACCTCGATTGTCCGTGCTTACTCCTTGGTGGTCTCGATGGTTTCGGCGAGGAGCAGGTACATCTGGCGGCGAAGCTCGGTGATGAGCTTCTCCGCGCGAACTTTCTGCTCCGGTGTTCCGGCTTCGGCCACTTGGCTCACCGCCGTTGCCACTTGACGAAGCGCGACTCGCAAGGCAAAGTCGTTCGGGTTTGCACCTCGTACCATGGTCTCCCACGGCGCGGACTTCTTAGGACCGTTCGCCAATTCGGCGCGACCTTGATCGGTCAGCGTGTATTGACGACGACCTTCGGAGGTCTCAGACAACACGAAACCTTGATCCTCGAGGAGTTGCAGTGCGGGATAGAGCGAGCCGGGACTCGGTCGCCACAAGCCCTTCGTGCGATCGGCCAGCTCTTGCATCATTTCGTAGCCGTGCATCGGCCGCTCGGCGAGGAGCGAGAGCACCGCGAGACGAACATCGCCTCGTCGGCTTCTTCCGCCTCGTCGAAACGACTCCGAGTCCCTGGCTTCATCGTGGTGTCCTCCGGGGTGGTGTCCCCCTTCGTGACGGCCTTGATGTTGGTGACGGGCTCCGAAGGGGCCCATCTCGTTTGAATCCGAAAACATTCGTCGCCCTCGTGGCGACTGGTTGAAGTCTCGATTTCTCATATCGTATCCTTTCGATAGTTACGTTACATTAACGATATATCGTTATAGGTCTTTTGTCAAGACCCTTTTCAGGATATTTTGACGTCGATCTGACCTCGAAATACGGTCAAATGTAAGCCGGTACTTCGTCCGTAGGCACAACAGCGCCTTACCAAAACCTTGATTTTGCTCCGATTGTGGACGTTATTCTTCGAAAATGACTGATCTTTCTTTTCGTCTCGTTCCTATCAAGCCCGACGTGGCAACACGACTTCGAGAAGGCGCCAAGGTGGTCCAAGTCACCAATGAGAGCCCGGGATACCCCTGTCGCTTGTGCTTGCGAGACGCAGAGATCGACGAGGAACTCGTTCTGGTTTCGTACGATCCTTTCACGACCGATTCGCCCTACCGCGGAGCGACCGCCATTTATCTGCGCCGTGAACCGTGCGAACCCTGGCACGATGACGGCAAGATTCCGCAACAGCAGAGGGGACGACGTCTCTCGTTTCGCTCATTTTCTGCCAACGAGATGATGATCGACGCCGAGGTCGTCGAAGGCCCGGAGTTTCAAGCCGCCGCGTCCAGGATGCTCGGCGAACCGGGCGTGGCGTTCATCAACGTGCACAACGCGTCGCCAGGATGCTGGGCACTTCGCGTCGAACGTCGCTGAGCAAATGAAACATCGTCGTGCTAATTTCGTCCCAATTGAAAAAGGGGGGATTATGACATCACGTGACAAGGCACCACTCGGGGCGCCGTGTTGGGCGGACCTATGGACGTCAGACGTTGACTCCAGCCGACACTTCTACAGCGAGCTCTTTGGCTGGGAGGCGCTCGAGCCAAGCCCTGAATTTGGCGGCTACTTCATGTTCAACAGGAAGGGTGTTCCCGTCGCCGGAGGTATGGGCGACATGGGTGACATGAAGGCGAGCAACACCTGGAAGATCTATCTGGACACGGACGACATCAATCGCACCGTTGATGACGCCACCAAGGCCGGCGCCACGATCATCGCCCCCGCTTCACCGGTTGCGGATCTGGATATCCAATTCGTATTGTTAGATCCCAACGGTGCCGACCTCGGAGCCTGGCAACCAGGAACATTCCCGGGCTTCACGGTCTTGGACGAGCCCGGCGCGCCCAGCTGGTTTGAACTACACACTCGCAACCACGCCAAGGCCGTCAAGTTCTATCACGACGTGTTTCGCTGGGAGATTTCCCCGATGAGCGATACCGACGACTTTCGCTACAGCGTCATGATGAATCCTTCGGGTGAAGGAGAACTTGCGGGGATCTTTGACGCCTCGTCCGAACCCGCCGATCAGATGAGAGAGTCAGTGGTGGATCTACTGGCAGGTCGAGAACGCGGACGCCGCGGCGAGCAAGGCCGAAAGCCTTGGGGGATTGGTCGTCGCGGCTCCAATGGACTCACCCTACGGAAGGCTCGCCACGCTGCGCGATCCGTCGGGGGCAGAATTCAAGGTTCGTTCAACGTCGTGATCCCTGACGTCGCGAGAGGCTTAACAACTTCCGCGAGGCCCCGGGGTTCCCGCACCATCAGAGAAGTCGTAGATCTGACCTTTTGATCCCGTCGCGGTGTACTGACCCAGGTGGATGAAGTACCACGTTCCGCGCCACGAGATCATCGACAAGACACCCACCGAAGCCGTCAGGGACGGCCAGCGAAAAACGAAGCGCGCGCCGGGCACGTGCCAGTAACCGATCTTGTTGTAGCACGCGTTTACCGGGATCCACTGCGCATCTGAAGGACTCGACACGACATAGAGAAGTCTCGGCGTTCCTCTCGCGAGCAGGAACCCACGGTACGCGGTGATGTCCAGATTGAACAAGTAGAGAAGACGATTTTCGTAATCGCTCTCAGGGTACGGAATGGCCTTCAATTTCTCATAGGCGACTCGGGAAAGAGCATCGTGTCAGCCTGACGCCAATCGTTGGTCAATATGTCGTGCCAAAGTGTTGACATCATCACGTAGAGCGCACTTCCCGGTGCCGTGGACATCGACGGCTCCACCGTGGTTTGTCGAAGAGTGCCCGGGTTAACCGGCGCGCGGCGAATCAGTGTCGTCGTCGTTACGTTGAGAACACTTGACGTTGTCGAGCCACCGCTCGAGGTCGTTGACGTCGTGGAGGAACCCGACTGGGCGGACAGCGGTACTGCGACCGACATGCTCATGAGAAGCACCGCGACACCGGCGATTGAACGGTGTGTGCGATTCACCTCATTGACCCTAACGGTACGGACAAATGAGAGACCAGCAATCCGACGATCGGCGAATCCGCGGGTGTACGTTGCTCTCATTCACCGATTTGGACAACACGCAGTTACTCGTAAAGGCGTCTCGTGATTCCACACTCCTACCTCGATTTCATGGTGGCATCCATCGGTGCCGCAGCAGCCCTGATTGGCCTGCTCTTCGTCGCCATCTCGATGCGCGCGGACCAAATCCTTGGCCCCAACGCCCCACCCCGGGCCCAGGCTCTGGCTTCGAGCGGCTTCACGAGCCTGACCAACGCGTTCGCGCTCTCGCTTCTCGCCGTCATTCCCAACACTGATCTTGGTTACGGCGCAGTCAGCATGGCGCTCATTTGCTTCTTTCGAACAATCAGGCTTCACCGGAATCTGAGCTCCGTCCAGTACTACATGCTCATCTTGAGCGTCCTCGCGTTCGTCTTCCAGTTCATCATCGGAGTCATCTTCATCGCGACACCGCATTCCACGACGTGCGTGGTGAGTCTTTGTTACATCATCTTCACCTCGTTCGCGATTGCCTTGACCCGAGCGTGGGACCTCATGAAAGGTGAAGTGGCGCACTCGTAGAGATCGGCGAGGGAGATTATGGAAAAGGACTATTCAGGTTCATCACTTCGAACCAAACTAGGGATCCACGAAGGTGACGTCGTGGTCTTGTTACACGCTCCCGACCAGTTCGATACGTCGGTGTTTCACTCGACGTCGCTTCGCTTGTCGGCTCGCGGACGTGCGGATGTGGTGCTCGCCTTCTTCCATCGCCGTGCCGACTTAGGGCACCAGCGCGAGACCCTTCTGCGAATCGTTGGCTCCTCGGGCGCGCTTTGGATCGCGTGGCCCAAGAAGAGTTCGGGCGTGATCACTGACATGACTGATCAGTTCGTTCGAGACGAGATCTTGCCAGGTGGTCTCGTCGACAACAAGGTCTGCTCCATCGATGACACGTGGACCGCACTTCGCTTCGTCGTGCGTCGAGAGCAGAAGGTGTCATCGTAATGACGACACGTTCGTCGAGGCTTGAGTGTCCCGACGCAGGCGGTCCCCTCACTTCACAGGTGAAAAGCGCGAACCATCGAGTTGGCGCTGCGCGACTGACCGAGCAAGCCGAGGTGCAGAGCTCTTCGGTCGTACGCAGAAGCGAATAATGCGTAAACGACGCGTTCACCTTCATGTCCTTGGACACGGAAGAGGCAATCACGATGGTGGGCACTCGGTTGGTATTTTGTAGAATCATTCTCATCGAAGGTGATGAAGAGTGCGAGCGAACCCGCCTGATACTGGGGACTCTCGATGATGGTCGGCACCATTCGCTTGAGCCAACCGTCGCCCACGGAAACCGCGCAGCTATGCATATCGTCACAAATGTTGGGCACGATCATGGTGAAGGCCGCAGTGAAGCGCATTGGCTCGGTGAGGTTAACGTCGTCGCGCAGGCACGAGGACGAGATGTTGGTGTAGTACACCGCCGGATTGTGTCGGGCTGCGTAATCACCGGACGTTACACGGTCACACGCCGAGGGCATCGACTCGGCGTAGGTCTTCCAGTTGGTACCAAGCGGAGAAGATGTTGGCGACGGCGAGTGGATGCGTGCTCGGTTCACCGTCATCGGATATGCCTTGGGTTGAACCCGAAGTCAGGGCTATGTAGTTGGGCAAACTGGGATGGGAGACCGCGAGATAATTGGTGGCCAATCCGCACTCGTTCGCGAGCTCGTTGAAATAGGGCGCACTCGACGAACCGACGATCGGGTAGCCAACGTTCTCCAACATGATCCAAACAACGTGTGAATACGTCAAGGGCTGGGCACCCCAACACGGTGCGCTCCGCGCAGCAGTCGCCGCCACCGCTTGGCTTGAGACGGGCGCCGCGAGAGCCATCACCGTGGCGAGCATTAATCCCGTGCGTTTCGAGAATCGCAAAAATCGACTCACGGCGACGTCCAGGGTCCCACGCCACCAATGCGCTCAACCTTGATGCGAATGACGTGACCTGGCGGCGGGTCAGGAAATGAAGGAAATTTCACGCCAGGACCGATATAACGCTCGGCAAGAAGTTGCAACAGTTCCGGAGCACCTCCCTCGACCAATCGAGCGATTCCCGAGATGACGAGGTAGTTCGCCATGCCAACATCATTGGACCCAGCTGCTTCAACGGTGAGAGTAACTCGAGGGTCGCGGGCAATATTCGTGACCTTGCGACCGCCCATGAGGTGCCCGATCACAATTTCGTCGCCGTCGGCGCCAATCCACACGACGCTGGACTGAGGGCTTCCGTCGGGATTGATGGTCGTCAGGTGACCCAACTTCCCAGCGTTGAGGACGTTACGAACGTCGTCACTCAATGAGGTCATCGCCAAAGTGTACGGCGAACACCTATTAAGCAACCACTGAAAGCGTCGCGGCAAACTCGGGCATTGTTGGCGTAAGTCCTTCCGTGGCGCTTCGCAATTTCGGACAGCGTTCAGGGTTTCTCAATGTGTCGGGTCCAATCAAGCGCGTCGAAGTGCCTCTCGGCCTCGCGAGGATGCGAGGAATCTCAAAGAGGAATACGCGATGAGGCGCGACAAGCTTCGGACGCGATCTCTTCCGTTGGAAACTCATCAAGCGTGGTGGGTGCATCACGACGCACGACCAGGCCGTCCAACACAATCGTGAGGTAGCGACGCCACAGATCGGGGGCCAACTCATTGGTTAAGTAACCGAGCGAACTGATCATCATTTCGATGAGCGGGAAATCAGCCTCCACGACATCGGTGCGCAAATAACCGTCGCGTTGTGCCCGTTCAACGAGCTTGGCAATCGCGGGTCCGATGCGAAGCTTGGCGTTAGCTTTTAATGCAACGCCGTAATCGGAGCCCACGACGACTTCACGCAGACCCCTATTAATGCACTGGCGCGACAGCGCCTCTTGCATGAACCAGACCAGACCGTCCCACGAATTCTCCGCCTCGTAGGCGCCAAGAGCGAGCGTCACGAATTCCTCAACGGCGTTCTCGAACAGGGCCACCACCAAGGTGTCTTTATCGGGAAAGCGCCGATAGACCGTTCCAACGCCAACGCCAGCCTCGAGCGCGATATCGTCCAGGGTCGCTTCAAGACCCCGATTGGCAAATACCGTTGCCGCGGCGGCGAGAATTTTCTCGCGATTTCGAACCGCGTCCGCCCGCAATGGCCTGGCGCACGTCATTTCATCAATCGACATGTTCACTCCCTTGGCAGTCATTCTACAGGTTTTCGAAATAAGTGGAACGATTATCTCCGGATACCTTTATAGTGGAAACCAAGTGGAGTTAACGACTCCGTTTACCCCCCAAGAAGGAGAACCATGGCAATCGCCGATCTACCCCAGATAATGGACCAAACGATCCAAACCGACGACGAGAAGTACCACCAACGCCGCTGGTGGATTTTGGCCGTCATCGGCATTTCACAGTTAATGGTGATTCTCGACGGCACGATCGTCAACATTGCCCTCCCTACCGCGCAACACGCGCTTCACTTCTCGAACTCCGACCGTCAATGGATCGTCACGGCGTACTCGCTCGCCTTTGGGAGTCTTCTCCTTCTTGGCGGTCGTATTTCTGACTACATCGGAAGGAAGAACGCGCTCATCACCGGTCTGGCCGGTTTCGCGCTCGCCTCGGCCCTCGGTGCCGCGTCGGTGAACTTCACGATGTTGGTCATCGCTCGAACGATCCAGGGCGCCTTCGGTGCTCTTCTCGCGCCAGCGGTCCTCGCGCTCTTAACGACGACCTTCACCAACCCCGACGAGCGCGGCAAGGCGTTTGGAATCTACGGTGCCATCGCCGGTGCCGGTGGTGCGCTCGGTCTTCTGCTCGGTGGCATCCTCACCTCGTACGCGTCGTGGCGCTGGACCTTGTTGGTCAACCTCTTCTTCGCCGCCATTGGCATCGTTGGAGCCGCAGTGTTGCTTCGCCACGATCGAGGAGTCGACCACGACCCGCTCGACTGGCCCGGAGTGCTTTCGGCGACCACGGGTCTGTTCGCGTTGGTGTTCGGATTTTCACATGCCGAGACAACGTCGTGGGGCGACCACTACACGCTCGCGAGCTTCGTGATCGCTGCGGTGCTCTTGACGACGTTCGTTCGAATCCAACGTCGGGCCGAGTTCCCACTGCTGCCGATGCGAGTCGTGCTCGACCGCAATCGCGGCGGCTCTTTGCTCGCGATGCTCGTGGCGGGCTCGGGGATGTTCGGCGTGTTCCTCTTCTTGACCTACTACTTACAGGACACCTTGAAGTTCAGTCCAGTCCTCACGGGCGTCGCCTTCTTGCCCATGGTGTTCGCGTTGTCCATTACCGCTCAATTGTCCAATATTGTCTTGCTGCCCCGATTTGGTCCACGACCCCTCGTTCCCGTGGGCATGGTGATGGCGGCAACAGCACTGTTCTGGCTGACGAGGCTGGGCGTCACGAGTTCCTACATGACCCACGTCTTTCCGCCCCTCGTGCTCCTCGGCCTGGGTATTGGCCTCGTCTTCGCTCCGGCAATAAACACCGCCACCGCGGGCGTCGAGATCCATGACGCGGGTGTTGCGTCGGCATCAGTCAACACCTCCCAGCAAGTAGGTGGGTCAATTGGCACCGCGCTGTTGAACACCCTTGCCGCGAGCGCCGCGACGTCGTTTCTTATCGGTCGAGCCCCGACCAAGATCAACATCGCACTCGCCAACGTCCACAGCTACACCTCGGCGTTTCGCGATTCGGCGTTTATCTTCCTTGGTGGTGCGGTCTTGACGGCAATTATTCTTCGCTCGGGAGCGCCAAAGCGATCGACCGAAACCGTTGTCGTGGGGCACTGATCACGCTTGTCTCACAACGAACAGGGTCCGTGCGAATGTGTTCGCTCGGGCCCTGTTCGTGTACTGATCAACGTGTCTCGAACCCGTCAACTGACGAGGGAACGATTGGTCGAGAATCTTCAGATTGACAGCGCTCGAAAATTTTATGCACCTTGGTAGGTACCAAATGACCAGCGATTCCCTTCAGGATCGTTCACTGCGAAGTCGCGCGAACCGTGGTCAGTGTCGTGCGGCTCAGAGACGATCGTCGCGCCCGCACGTACTGCCTTGGCGAAGAGGGCATCGGGATCATTGGTCACGACGTACGCCGCCGACATTCCAGGAGTAGGTATGGGCGCCACTTCGGGAGCAACACTGCCGAGCATGACGCCACCACCGAGAGGCCAACGCAATTCTGCGTGATCGACGCGCTCACCCTCGCCAATGACCAAACCGATCTCGAATCCGAAAGCGTCGGTGAGAAATCGAATCAGGCCCCGCGCGTCATCCGCTCGCACCGTGTGCCAGAGAAATGTTGGAGCTACGTCGTTGGCCATACGATGAATATGGTGCTTGTGGTCCAAGATGTCAAGGGGCTCATCGCGAGCTCGCCAATCCCGGACACGCGACGTCACCGTCGCTCGTCGTGCTCTATTCACCCTCGGGCAATGAGTTTTCGCTACTATCAGGAATTGGGCCCGATGGTCTTGACGGTGGCTATACTTTGACCCCCTAGTAAATTCCGAGCGAAACTGCCCGACGTGAACGCTCCCCAATCGAGAGGAATCCGCGGTGAACCCATTCGAAGAACTTGAATCGAACGTGCGCTACTACTGCCGGCGGTGGCCCGCCGTCTTCTCAACGGCGTCTGGCTCGACCTTGGTCGATGAAAACGGTGTGCACTATCTCGACTTCTTCGCGGGTGCGGGCGCGCTTTCGTACGGACACAACAATCCCCTGCTCGTGGACGTGGCGATCGAACATTTACGTTCGGGCAAACTGCTACACAGTCTGGACACCTTCACCGTCGAGAAGCGACACTTCCTCGAAGCGATGCAACGCTTCGTGCTCGCTCCGCGCCAACTCGACATGGTCATCCAGACCGTGGGGCCGACCGGCGCGACGGCCGTCGAAGCCGCTCTCCAACTCGCTCAGCGGATTACCGGCAACCGAGCGGTCGTCGGCTTCGAGGGCAGCTATCACGGCATGAGCTACCGCGCGGCATCGATTTCGGCGTCGATGGCCGGGCGAAAGACCAGTGCCCATCTGGGCGAGTTCGTCGCGCTGCCCTATGTCGCCAACGTCACCGAAGAGGACATCACGCTCCTCGAACAGACCCTCAATTCTCTCATTGACGGACAAAAGATCGGCGCCGTCATCATCGAGCCCACTCAAGGAGAAGGTGGCGCTCGACCCTTTGATCCCGCGTACCTCGGCGCGTTGCGCGAGCATTGCTCGAAGTTGGGAATCTTGATCATCGCCGACGAGGTGCAAGCCGGCGTTGGACGGACGGGATCGTTCTTCTCCTTCGAGGGTTCGTCACTCGATCCCGACATCGTGTGTCTTTCGAAGTCGATCAGTGGCCTGGGTCTGCCAATGGCGATCAATCTCGTGCGTCGGAGCCTGGACACGTGGGCTCCGGGTGAATTCTCGGGCACCTTTCGCGGCAACAACCTCGCGTTTGCCACCTCGGCGACGATGCTCGAAAACTACTGGGCGGACGCGGAACTCGAGAAGGGCACTGAATTGCGAGGGCGAATCGTTCGTAACGCGCTCCAAGACATCGCCGATGAATTTGGGAATGACGAGTTCGTCGTGCGGGGTAATGGGCTGCTCTGTGGACTCGACGTTGGTGAAACCCAGCTCGCGGCCACGATTGCGCAAAATGCCTTCGACCGCCGCCTCATCGTCGAAACGTGCGGTGCCGGCGACACGACGGTAAAACTCCTGACGCCTCTCGTTATCGAGGAAGACGAGTTGGCGATAGGACTTCAGCGACTGCACGACGCCGTCGCGAGCGCTCGCTGAAGTTGAGCGAGGACTGGAGAAGCCTCTTCGTCAATTTTGACGAAGACGGACTGCTCACACTCACCAACGCCGCGTCACACGCGGTAGCGAGCCTCGCGCGTTCCAAAGGTCCACGCTCGAATGTGACACCAGCCGCACTCCACGAAATGGTGTGGGCGCTTGAAGTTTGTCCAGAAGAGGGACGAGAACTCGACCAAGTGCTCGATGAACTCGGGAACGTGGTGTGGTCCAATGGAGTCGCCCCGAGTGACCCGGCGTGCGTCGCGCACTTGCACCCACCGTCGCTCGTGCCGTCAGTCGTTACCGACCTCGTAATTTCGGCCGCGAACCAGTCAATGGACTCGTGGGATCAAGCCCCCACCGGTACTGAGGTGGAACTGCATCTCATGGAGTGGCTCTGTGAACAGCTCGCATTCCCGACTTCGGGGTCCGGCATCATGACGTCTGGAGGGACCGCATCGAATCTCCTGGCGATGACGATTGCGCGTTCGTCACTGGCTTCGAGCGAAGGCGTGGATGTACTCAAGTCGGGTCTTCCAGATACGGCGTCGTCGTGGAGAATTCTCTGCTCGGACCAGGCGCATTTCTCGGTCCAACGTGCCGCGGCACAACTTGGTCTCGGTCGCGATGCCGTTATTTGCGTGGCGAGCGAGCAATCGGGTGCGATGAATGTTTCCGACCTCGACGCCCAGCTGGAGCGACTTCGTTCCCAGGGCCTGACGGTGATGGCGTTGGTCGCCACCGCCGGAACCACCGATCTGGGCGTCATTGATCCACTCGACGAGATCGCGCAACGTGCACGACGCGTCGGTGCCTGGTTTCACGTCGACGCAGCGGTGTGTGGAGCCTTCGTACTCTCGCACCAACTTCGACCCCGACTCACGGGTATCGAATTCGCAGATTCGGTGACAATTGATTTTCACAAGCTTTGGTGGCAGCCGTTTAACGCGAGTGCACTCGTCGTGCGCGACGCCGCACAATTTGATCTCCTGCGCGTGAAGTCCAATTATCTCGATCGGGGAGACGAGATCGAAGGTATGACCAACCTCGTTGGTCGATCCCTGGACACGTCTCGACGCTTCGACGCCGCGAAAGTGGTTGCGACACTGCGAACACTTGGTCGACGCACCATGGCTTCAATGATTGACTACCTCGTCGAATTGACGCTTTACGCCGCCAGCTCCATTTCAGCGCAGCCGCGTCTCAAATTGATGAGCCCCCCGACTTCTGTAATGTGCGTCTTCCAAATCGATGGATGCGACGCGCACGATCTGCGTGAGATCCAACAACATTTACTCGCGCGGGGCGAAATGGTCTTGGGACGGACAGAAATCCGAGGCGAGGCCGCTCTGAAGTTCACTTTCATGAATCCCCTAACTACGAGAGAAGACGTCGATCAATTGATTGACACGGTGGTGCGAGAGGCGTCGACGAAGACCCGTGAGGGTGTTTAGGGTGTCTTCTTATTCAACAATCGAATGAGAGAGCGACCGACACCTGGTGTGATAACTCGTTTCGTTCGAAGAACGTAGAGCGACGTGACTCGATCGGGCTCTAACTTCGATCGAAACTGGTTGATTCCTTTGAACCGATACTGCCGATTGAAGAAACGCAAGACCTGATTACCGACGACGCCAAATTGATGGGGGTCCGTCCATTGCTCATCGGGACGCCAAAACGGGAGCGGGCCGTTCGAGACAAAGCGATACTCCTCCTTTTGAAACGTCTCGATGGCAAAGGCCATTGCACCTTCGAGCGCTCCTCGTGGGGCGTCGGGTGCGCGCACGATGTCCTGGAGATACCATCCGTCGTGACTCACGGGCGTGCACGTCACGAAAGCGATCACTTCTCCGTGTTCCTCGCACACGAAGTATCTTCGAATGTCGCCCAATTCCTCGAAGGAAGTCCGCAGGAATGAGTCCGTGCGTCGTTCGGGTCGTTCGGCCTTCCAAAGTTCCTCTACCCGTCCAATTCCCACTCGATCGTGAATGTCCGAGAACGGATAGGCCTCACGCCAGTCCAGTCCAATGTTGAGCGCGTGACTCCTCGCCCATCGGATCTTCTTTCTCTTACCTCCGCGCAAAGACCAGTTGGCCAAGTCGAGGTAACTTTCCGTCCCCGTCCATATTGGGGTCATGCCCAGTTCGACGCCGGCCGAGCAGGTCGTCTTGTTCACTTCCATCGCAAAAACGGACTTTCCAATGCTCGCTCCGTAACGGACCAATCGAGCGAGCAAATCACCTTGATTCGTTTTTGGTGCAACCGGTGAACGCCACATGAGAAGGCAACGACGACCCTCGAGAAATCCGACGAAGCCACTTCGATCATCGTTCCAAATCACCTGCCAGGGATCGGGTCCCAGCACGTTGTACTGTCCCGCTTCGTGGCCGTGTCGCTCGAGAGTTACTGAAAGTTCTTTGGCGATCTGGGAGGCGAACTCTGGGATGCAAAGTTCGAACTGTGTCGTACGCTTACTCATCGTTCACGACATTCTCGCAGAATTCTCAACGCAAATTACACTCCAAAATCGGCGCTCCTGAGGATTACTTCAAGGATCAACTTGTTGATGTTCGCAGTATCGAAAACGAAGTCAACGAGCACGTTGCACTTGATCAAACAAGTCTCGAAAATCCTAATGGTTTCGTACATCACAATCTTGTGGATCTTCTCAGATCACTGTCCATTGACGAAACGAAAAGGCTTCGACCATTCGCACATCATCCAATTACTCCGCTTCAATCGCAACTTCAAACGGTTAGAGTTTTCGAGATGTCTGCTCTCGTTCTCGTCATTGTTCTTTCCGGCTCCGTGTGCTTGTTCGCCTGGATTGCCTCGATCGTGAGTGGCGACTATTCGTGGGTTGATCGAAGTTGGTCGATCGTGCCAGTGCTCTACGTGTGGGTCTTTGCGAGCTACGCCCACGTTGCGAACGCACGCCTGGATCTCATGGCGGCCCTGGTGTCGGTGTGGGTCGCCTGACGTTCAATTTTGCGCGCAAGGGTGGTTACACCGGCGTCGAAGACTATCGTTGGCCGATTCTTCGCTCTTCGATGAACAAGTGGCAATTTCAGCTCTTCAATTTCTTTTTCATCGTGCTGTACCAGAATTTTCTTCTCGTGCTCATAGCGCTTCCGGCCTACACGGCGTATCAGCATCGCTCGACACCCCTTCGACCACTCAACGTCATGCTCGGAGTTCTCTTCCTCGCGTGCACCGTTGCTGAGACAGTGGCCGATCAACAACAGTGGAACTTTCAACAGTGGAAGCTCGGTGAGCTTTCGGCGGGGAGAAAGCCGAGTGAACGATTCATTCGAACGGGCATGTTTCGCTTCTGCCGTCACCCTGAATACTTCTGTGAAGCCGGCCCAGTGGGGTGGATTCTCTTCTTGATTGGCTGCGTCGCGGCGTCCTCGTTGTTCGAATGGACCGTCCTCGGCGCGTTCTTGCTCACGTTGCTCTTCGTGGGTTCGACCAACTTCACCGAGAAGATCACCCTCGAGCGCTACCCCGAATATCGCGAGTACCAGCACAGCACCTCAGCGGTCGTCCCATGGTTTCCACGAACACGCCGTCCGTTAGTCCAAAGCGCCGAATCAGACTGAGCAAGACGACCTAGACACGCGCTGAAAGCGACTCGAGGAAGTAGCGAATCTGAATAGCCAGCGGCAGCTCCTTCGCCCACCGCCGAGGCGATCTGCTTGGTCGAGCCTGATCGCACGTCACCGGCCGCAAAGACGCCTGCCATCTTCGTCTGAAACATCGCGTCGGTCTTCAAGAATCCACGTTCGTCCACGTCCAAGACGCCACCGAGGAATCCGGTGTTGGGATCAAGACCAATAAAGATGAAGGCGCCCGCGGTCTTATGCTCGACATCCTTCCCCCTCGTGTTCAAGCTTGATAGATTCCAACTTTCCTGAGTCGTTGGCGACGAACGCCTTGACCTTGGCGTTGCATAAGACGCTCATCTTGGGATGGTTAAGGACCTTGTCTTGCAAGAGCTTGCTCCCGGTCAAGTTCGAAAGACCCTGCAGAACCGTTACGTGCTCGGCGAACTGAGTCAAGGAAGAGTCCTTCTTGGCGATCCACTGTTGCCGCCACCGACGATGGTGACGTTCTCAGCGCCCTTGTAGAACGGGCCATCGCACGTGGCACAGAAGTGGATGCCGGCACCAATCAGGTCGGCTTCGCCTTCGGCGTCCGTTCGCCGATACGTCGAACCCGTCGCAATCAAGACCGAACGCGCCAGCACTGATGAACCGGTGGAAAGTTGGACCCGCACGAACGGGTCTTCTCGCGCGATGCTCGTGACGCCCACCACCTGAAGGATTTCGACGCCGTAACGTTCGGCTTGACGAATGATTCGATCCGCGAGTTCGGCTCCCGAAACGCCGTCAGGAAAACCCGGGTAGTTATCAAATCGCTCGGTGATCCCCGCTTGTCCGCCCGGCGCGGATTTCTCGACCACGAGGACTTTCGCGTTCTCACGCGCGGCGTAGATCGAGGTCGTTAGCCCCATCGAGACCAGCGCCGACGATGACCACGTCATACTCGGTGCTCTCGGCTTCTCGAACGAGGCCGATTCGATCCGCCAATTCATCATTGGAAGGTTCGGTGACGAAGGATCCGTCGGGAAAGATGATCGTGGGAATGATTCGCTTTCCGTCATTCCTCGACTCGACCTCACTGATCGCCTCGGGGTGTTCTTCGAGATCAATCCAGGTGAAGCCGATCCGATGCGCGGACAGAAATTGCTTGGCGCGTCGACAATCCGGGCACCAGCTGGCTCCGTAGACGACAATCGGTTGGTCCTTGGCATCGTGATTTGACATGTCGCCACTTTACGGGCGATGACCAACCCAACGCCACGCCAATAACTTCGCTCGCTGGATTCATTGCGAATACACTCCAATTGTTCACACAAAGGACGTGTATGGCACAAGATCGAAAATTCGTCGATGAGGTGTTGGGGCGCATGGAACCTCTTCAAGTGACGCAAAACCAATGTTCGGAGGCTACGGCCTCTACTTCAACGCCAAGTTCTTCGCCATCATTGGTGAGGACACGCTCTTCATCAAGGTAACCAACACGGGCTCGCTCGTCGCGGGAAATATCTCCAAAGAAGCGCCGTATCCCGGCGCCTCGCTCTATTTCAAGATCTCGCCCGCCAAGTTACGTCAGCGTACGTGGCTGACCGCACTCGTCGAAGAGACCGCGAAATCACTCGACGTGCCCAAGAAGAAGAAGTCGAAATAGTCGGTCACGAGACGTGCCTTGAGGCGCATCTCGCCCTCACGTGGGCCTCGGCGATATAAATTCAGGTTAAGGAAGCATCATTCAATGGGAATGAGAATGTACATCTCGCCATCGGGTTCGTGCGAGACGAAATTTTCATCGTAGAACTCTAAGTGGGGAGCCCTTCGAACTCGCAGGTTGGATGAAGGCAGATACTCCAAGTACGCCTCGCGCATTGATTCACCGATGTTCTCGATTGGTCCTTGGTGAGTGAAGAATAAGTAGTTTCCACCCGGTACCACGACGTCACTGAAGCCTTCGGGAAGGGCCATTGCTTCGGGGATCACGAGACCCGCCAAGTAGTGCATGATCATCGGTGGCACCGAATCATCAGCGGGCCACGAGACGCCATACCACTCACCACTCGGCGTGACGTCCAACTCACCGATGCGTCGCTGGAGCGATTTCCACAACTCGTCAAGGCCCCGGTCCGCGAAGCTGGCTTCAACATTCATTGCGGTGTGACTAATGGTGGCGATCCCCGCAACTCGCATTTCTTCGAGGCGCTCGATTCGAGTATCAGACTGGGCCATAGCGCATCGTAAAGCAAGGTTCCCCGACAATCAAAGAGTTCCTTCCAACGGCACTCGATAAAATTTCTGCGTGGAGCCACAAAAGATAATTCTCTATTACGGTTTCACTCCTCTTTCGGATCCCGACGCCATTCACCTCTGGCAACGGTCGCTGTGTGAATCACTGGGTCTGAAGGGCCGGATTCTCATCTCCCCTCACGGGATCAACGGCACGCTCGGCGGCGAGATGTCCGCGG
>CAWICL010000071.1:0-10338 GCA_963834545.1 uncultured Acidimicrobiaceae bacterium
CGCATCGTGACGTTTGTAATCTCGAAAGAGAACCCGAGATGTCACTCGCCCACGAGGATCTGTGGTGAGTTCCACACCGGAAGCTTTGAGTCACGCGCCTGATTTCAAATCGATCCTGCTGAGTTTCGAAGACGCGATTTCCGCGATCGACCTCGACGGCACCATTGTCTATTGGAACAAGGGCGCCGAACAACTCTATGGTTTCAAGGCTTCGGAGGTCATAGGCCACAAGGTTGATGAACGCTACCCCGGACCCTGGGCGTCGAAATTGGCGCTCAGTGTGCTCGTATTCGACTCGGGCAACGACGTGGCGGCGGTGGAAACGGCTCGCATGATGAAGTACGGATCGATGCTCACGGTGTCGGTGCGTTTTTCTCCAATGCGTGGCGAAGAGGGCCAACTCATTGGACTTTCGGCGGTTTCTCGAGATATTTCGAAGTTCCGTGAGGCCGAACTCGCCCGCGCGGAATCTTTCACGTCGACTCCTTAATCTCGAAGACGAAGTCGCCAAACAGATCGCCTCGAACATTCATGATGGCGTGCTGCAAGAGTTAATTGCCAATAATCTGCGCTTGAAAATGCTGATGCAGTCGAAGGAATTCTCGAAGATTTCCAAGTCTCTGGAATCGATAGAGATGTCAATTTCGGATTCGATTCAACAACTTCGATCCATCATGTTTGAAGTCGCACCTTCGGCACTTGAGTACGGTGGCGTCCTTGAAGCCTTACGTGAACATTTTGATCGCCTCCACGATGTTTCCCAGGAGACCGAATTGATCATCGAGGATCTTCCCTGTCCTGAAATGTCTACGCAAAATGCGTCGACGCTGTACCGAATAGGACGCGAAGCCATTACGAATTCGCTGAAACACGCCCAGGCGACAAAGATTCGTGTGAGTATCGTCGACGCGTACGGAGGTCTTCAGCTCGTCGTCAGTGATAACGGCCAAGGTATGTCGTCCCAGCGCGCGCGAAAGAGCCACTTCGGCATCCAAACGATGCGCGACCGTGCCGAGCAAGATGGCGGGCACCTCGAGTTTCTGAGCAACCCGGTCTCGGGGACGAAAATGACGGTGTGGATCCCACGGATCGGATGATGCGTCACGGCGTGGCTTGACGTTGATTGACAAGACAAGGACGTCAGCCCTCGAATTTGGCTGGTCGACTGAGCCGGCTAAGTAACGGTCTGGTGACTTCTAAGACGAGCCTTGGCGAACGGTAATATCTTTCGTTGTTGGCGAGGCCTCGTTGTTATGGTGCTGGCACTGCACCAACGCAGCGAAGAAATATCTTCGATCGATCTTTGAAGGGAGCGAGTTGCGAGGGCACGAAAGCGAAGTCCCCGGACCAAACGGTTCGACAACTCGCTGGATCAACGTTTCGCGACGGCTTCTCGAGTCATTGAGTGTGATTTCATGATTCTCGACCCGGCACGCTTCTTGAAACGAGATCGAAGTCCCGATGCACTGCCGGGGCCAATTCGAATTGTCGTGGCTGACGACAATGAGGCAATGCGAACAGCAATCGCCGAGCTCTTGAACGCCGCCGAAGATTTGGAGGTTGTGGGTCTCGCGGCGAACGTCACCAAGGCTCTGCAACTTGTCGATTCGGTGGCGCCCGACGTCGTGGTGACCGACGTGTGGATGCCGGGTGGCGGTGGCGTCGAGGTGTGCAAAGCAATTCGACAACTCGCCCGTCCGCCGCGAGTCATCGCGATTTCAGCATCGCTGATTCGCGGTACCAGAGAAGCCGTGTTAAATGCCGGAGCGGCAGCATTCTTGTTAAAGGACACCGCAGACCGGGACCTGGTGCAACTCGTGCGCGAGATCGTGCGCGAACGTGGAACGGAACCTGAATTTCACCTGCACGAAAATCCGGTCGTCGCGGTTCGAGTCGTTGACCGCTTCGGGACGATTTTTGGCTGGGACGCCGGAGCGGAACAGCTCTATGGATGGACATCGGGAGAAGTGCTTGGCAAGAAAGTTGGCGACGGCTCATTTGGACCTGGGACCCTCGATCTGACTTCCGAGATGATGGAACACCTTTCGCTGGGGCGCACGTGGGAGGCGGATTTCTCAGACTTCAAGAAAGACAACTCGAAGTTTCCGGCCCATGCGATATATGTGCCCGTGCTTGCCTTTGGTGTCGTGCAGTGCGTGGTGGTCATCAGTTACGAGGCGAACTAGCCTTCGCGATTGAACTTTCGCACCACGCAATGAGCTGCATTTCGTCATTCGTATTTCCTCATCATTTTTCAGTTCCGTCCGCGTTTGAGTGCAGTGTATTTCTGTGCAACTTCGACGATGTGTCTCGTTCGCGGTGGCTCTCAAAGTGAAGCGGTAGGCACAATTTCTTCGCGATTGATGAATCATTGTTCGTCAAAGTCCATTTCGTGATCTTTAGGTCGTGTGGATGCATCCGAAACGATCAGTTTTGCCAGATACAACGTGCGTGCACGCGCCACGACGCCAGCCGTCAACACGTGAGTGAGTCAATCAAAATGCAAAGCGCTCGATTCGCAATTATTCGAGTTTGAAGAAGTGATTTCACGTCGCGTGCTCGTAAACTCTGATGAAGGAAGATTGTCGTTGCAACCCGTGTTCAAAAGTGGCAACTAAGGGAGTTCGCAATCCAAAACGAAATAACCGTCGCCGTAGTGGATGATCATCTTCTCGTTGCTGAGATGCTGTCCAAATTGGTCGAAGGTGAAGACGATATGAGATACGTCGGCTCAGCCAACTCAGTTGGCGCCGCCATAGAACTCGTCGCCGACCAGCAGCCGCACGTCGTACTCATGGATTATCGCCTTCCCGATGGAAACGGCATTGGAGCGGTCAGTCACATTTTGGAGAATTGGCCCGAGACCCACATTGTGATGCTTTCGGGAGATTCCAGTCCCGATCTCGTGGCGCGAGCAATCGAAGCGGGCTGCGTGGGTGTACTTGCGAAAGATCGGCCAATCGAAGAACTCTTGAGCGCTATTCGCTCAGCCGCCCGAGGGGAGTTGGTTTTTCGAGCCAATGAAATGAACTCGTTGCTGCGTTATTTTCGTAACGACGCGCGCGACGACGCCGAGGGTCTGACGGATCGAGAGTTGGAGGTACTGCGCTTACTGGCCGAAGGCTACGCGACCGATCGAATTGCGCAGAGCCTCTTCATCTCGGTGAACACGGTGCGCAACCACATCAGCAAGATCCTGATGAAACTAGGCGCGCATTCGAAACTTGAGGCGGTCGCCATTGCGGCGCGCGACAAGTTGGTTGAGCTCGCTCCTTAGCACCCAGGGGTTGATCAAGCGCCGGTGCTTCCAATGACTCAGAATTCTCCGCCAGTCAAAGACCTTCGCAGGCAAGTTGCATTGCTCAAGTGGCGCGGATCAGTCGACGATCGGGAACGAACCACAGCAGGGCCACCGCGACGATGCAAACGTAGGCGAGATACGGTGAGACGTAGGCCAAGAAAATTGACATGACGTAAAGCAAGAGCGAACAAATGCCCTTAACGTCGCGATAGACCGCACGGGTGATCAGTTCATTATTGGGGTTCGCCTTCAGAATCGCTTGCCCGAGCAACATGTAGGCGAAGCCTGCCCCGAGTCCCACGACGCCATAGCTTGAAGCGGGCAGTGAATGGCTGTGCTGGGCACCAACCCACGCGGTCGCAAAGGGTATGAGCGAGAGCCAAAAGAGAAGGTGAAGGTTGGCCCACATCACCAAAGCACTGATGTTCTCGGTCGAACGAAGTAGATGATGATGATTGACCCAATAGATTCCGACGAAAGTAAAGCTCATTACGTACACAAACAACAAGGGCACCAAGTGCGAAAAACTGTGCCACGTGGCGTGCGCCGGGACCTTTAATTCGAAGGCCATGATCGTGATGATCACCGCCATCACACCATCGCTAAATGATATGAGCCGCTCAGTGCCGATCACCGCATCATTTTCACTCACCATCAGCAGCGATCCATGAGAATAGGGCTCTTTTCCCTGGATACGTGAATGTTCGCACAAGTACACACAATCCCTGACTTCTTCCTTCCAAGAACACGTCCGCACGTTATCAGCGTGATTTCAGAGCACAAAGATAGATAAGGAATTTAGTTTGTTGACATTATTCCCATGTGCGTCGTGAGAATAAGGATACGGATCATTTTGAAGACCAAATCTGCCGTGCGACGCGAGATTCTTGAAGTGTTGTTGTCATGTCGATTATGGAAGGCGTACGGTCTTATGTATGAAGAGTGTCGGTTTTAGGAGCGTCGCACCATAAATACGGTGATACGTGTCGCGGTTGTCGACGATCACTTGATGGTGGCCGAGATGCTTTCAATCCTGATTGCCGCCGAGCAGGATATGAATCTCGTGGGCGAAGCTCACAATGTCGCCGAAGCAATTTCTCTCGTCGAAAATGAAAAGCCAGATGTCGTGCTTATGGACTATCGGCTTCCCGACGGCGATGGCATCGCGGCAGTGAAGATGATCCTCGAGCGATGGCCTGACGTGAACGTGGTGATGCTCTCTGGTAGTGGAGGACATGACCTGCTGGCGCGCGCCATTGAAGCTGGCTGTGTCGGCATGCTCGCCAAGGACCGACCAATGGAGGACGTGCTGGCGGCAATTCGATCCGCTTCGCGCGGCGAATTGGTATTTCGGCCTGATGAAATTGCGACCTTAATGGGTCATTTGCGCCAGAAGCCATCAGAGGATTCGCAGTGGCTGACCGCACGTGAACTCGACGTGCTGAAGTTGCTCGCCAAGGGTGTCTCGACGGATGGAATCGCGGAGGAACTCTTCATCTCTACCAATACCGTGCGAAATCACGTGAGCAACATCTTGTCAAAATTGGGAGCGCACTCCAAACTCGAAGCGGTGGCGATGGCAACTCGCGACGGCATCATTGATCTCGAACGTTGACCTATTTACTACGCAAGGCCAAAGCTCGTTAGATTGAGGACTCGCCCGCGAGCTTTCACTCGCTCTTACGAAAATGAGACGGGAATCAGTGATGCGCCAGCGCCACTCCAGCATCGGACCGTGCCGTCGCTACCAATGACGCAGCCGCCACTTGAACTGAGTGAGGCGTTCGAGACCTTGCTGAGGATAACGGCGGGAGCAAGCGCGTTTGCACTTGTCACCCCATTCGTTCCAAACAGCGTCATCGCGTCAAATCCCCAACAACGAAGTGACCCGGAGCCCGCGACCGCGCACGCGTCGTAAGCACCCATTGAAACACTGGTCGCGCCACTTACGCTGCTCACGATGACGGGTGTCGAGGAGTTCACGGTGCTCGCGTTGCCGAGCTCACCGTCACTATTAAATCCCCAGCACTCGACACTGCCTGAGGTGAGTAGCGCGCAACTGGCGCTTGCCCCAGTCGCCACTTGCGTTGCGCCACTGAGCCCACTCACCTGCACTGGCGCCGCTGATGATCCGCTCGTTCCATTGCCAAGTTGACCGTATCCGTTACTACCCCAGCATTCGACGTTGCCGGTGGTGAGCGCCGCGCAAGTGTGGTTGACGCTCACGGCGACCTGGGTGGCGTTGGTGATGCCTTGAACCAGCATCGGCGTGGAGACTGAATTGGAAGCCGCGTGACCGGCTTGGCCGTATTCGTTACTACCCCAGCACCAGACGCTGCCTGTTGACAGGACGGCACACGTGTAGTCGTAGCCAGCCGCTACCGACGTCGCTGACGTGATGCCCTTCACCGTTACAGGTCGGGAAGATTGTTGCACCGACGCCACGCCGAGCTGACCATTTGAATTACTGCCCCAACACTTAACGAGGCCCCCCGTGAGGACAGCGCACGCGTGCGACTCGCCAACCGATACCTCGGTGACGTTGCTGAGACCGGTCACCGTGACCGGGCTCGAGCTGTTGATCGTTGAGTTATTGCCGAGCTGGCCAAACGAGTTCTGACCCCAGCATTGAACAGTTCCACCTTGCAAGACAGAGCACGATGAGTTGGTTCCAGCGCTCACTTGTGTCGCCACGACGTTGCTCGACGTGGCGACCTCGCCCGTTGATGTTGTCGCGGTCGTGGCGCTCGAAGACGTTGAGCTCACGAACATCGGGGCCGAGAGCGCGGGGACGCTGTTCGGCGAGGCTCCGGGTGTGCCGAGACCCGTGGGGCCGTTGTAGCCGCCGACGCTCAACGCGGCGTTGCAGAGGTACGATCCGCATTTCCCGTCCGAGCCGCTCGTGACGGGCACCAGCGATCCCGGGCTCGCGTACAAGAACGAGACCGCGTAGCTCGAAGACGGCATTGACTTGTTGGCCAGTGCGAAGAGCGAGCCAACGATGGGAGCCGCCACGCTGGTGCCGCCGGCAATCATCAGACCCGGCTGACCGAACGTGTCGTAGATCCACACTCCGGTGTTCGGATCGGCGACCGCCGCGACGTCCGCAACAGAACGGTTCGCGCACTTGGTGTCGTGTTGCCAGACGGGCTTGGGCTCATAAGCGCTGCAGCCCGATGCGGTGCCGCTCCACGCGACCTCGGAACCGTTTCGTGTTCCGCTGTCGGTGTTCTGTACCAAGGTCGTACCGCCCACCGAGACGACGTCGGGTGCGGCGGCGGGGAATTGGACTCCGTATCCACTGTCACCGGCGGCAACGACGATCGCGACGCCCGGGTGGTTGTAGTACAGGTTGGCGTCATTGTTCTCCGCGGGGTACTCGCTCGTTCCGTAACTGTTCACCACGGTGACGGCACCCATTTGAACGGCCGTGTTCACCGATGGACCGAGGTCTTGGATCTGAGCGCTGTTCGCGTCAACCACCAAGAGTTCGCAGTTGGCACAGATGGCGCTCACCATGTCCACGTCAATGGTTTCTTCCATGCCCCAACTGGCTGAAGTCGCCGGCAGGGTGGTGCCGCCTTGTTCGTTCACGACCTGGATCACGCAGTTGGTGGCTGACGTCGAGACCGTGCCCGCTACGCAAGGGGCAAGTCCGAAGTAGCGACGGTAGTAGTTGAGGTTGGCGATGAGGTTCGGGTTGCTGAATGCGTCGACGACACCAATTATTTGGCCACTGCCGTTGTCGCCCTGAGCGGCGACTGAGGCCACGTTGTACGCAGATTGCAGGAACTTGGGCGAGTAGGCCCCACTATCACCCAAGCTCGCCGCGGGGACCGTGGCGCCCTTCGAGACGCCCCCCGTGCTAAGTGGTCCTCGTCGCACGAGCGCGTTGCAGTGAGCGGTTCCTGGTGCGGTCTTGGCGTTGCACACGTCATAGGCATCGTTGGCGGGCGCGTCCTTGGCGACCTGTGAGGCGGTGAGCTCGTCACTGGTCTTGGTGGAACGAGAGATGTTGTGGGTGACGCTGACGGGTGCGTTGCCCGTGGTGGTGTCACTGGAAGGGAAACCCATGATGTTGTTCGGAACACTGACGTTGTTGGAAAGCGTGAGTGGAGCGAGAGCGCAAATCGTGGCACCCAGAATGCTGAGTAGCACTGTGTGAAGGACCTTTCGCATCGCCACCTCCTTACGAACTTCAATTCCGTTCCAGAACTTTTCTTTGAACTTGAGTCCATTGTGGGATTTGGCCGCTTCGGCGTCATGATGCGTTCTCTCCTAAAGCACGTAGGTTGGCTTCGCCATTTCTTCGTGGCGTGATTGCCCTAGGACATGCATTCAATTTGTGAGAAATGATGTGAATGCACTAGTTGAAATAGTGCAGTCTTGAAAGAAGCACGTGCTAGGCCGTGCTGAGAAATCCTTGATATCAACGAAACTCGTTTGCTTCTGTTTTAGAATCTGCGATTTGACGCACAGGAAATGACTGAGACACCTGGCGACGACGAGAACGCAGAGATCAGACCTAATTGCCACGTCCGAGATCTCGCACGAGCCGTGAGGGCTCGCCCACAACATCAATCCGATGGAAGTCTGGCGAAATGCTCGGCCATCGTCAGGCCGTCAGGCAGCAGACCCGATTAGGCGAAGGGTTCGGCGGGTCGCTCGCCCAAGGAGACTTGGAGACGGACATCGGCTTGCACGAGCGCGAGGTCGTCTTGGTGCGTTACCCCGACGCAGCGAGACACGGTGGGTAGAACGTCAAAGCGAAGTGGCACGTGGTGCAAAATCTTGCCGACCATGACTGGTAACTGGGATTCAGGCTCGAGGTTGAAATCGTGCGTCGCGAACTCTTCGTGAAGGAGAGGCCACATCGATGGCTGGAATCCCCAGAGGTTCATCGAAACGATCGATTCTGGCGAAAGAAAGACCGGCGATTCACCATCTTCGGAGACAAAACCGTCTTCGAACGTGTGGACTTGACGTCGTTCCCAAATGTCGGTGAGGTGGCCATTGACCACGTTGCAGACGCCTCGCGATACCGGTAAATCACCAACGAGCGCGCGATCGAGCTGAAAGCCAATGAGACAGCAGGTTGACTTGGTCATGAGATGGTGTCCCAAGAGCGCCAGAGCATCACGGCCATAAAGATCATCAGCGTTCGAGATCCCAAAGGGCTTCGTGTTATCGAGGTGCGGCTCGGCGGCGAGAACTGCGTCGACGGTCCCGCGTGGTTGGTCTTGGATCGCGAACGACACTCGCGCTCGCTCGGGCCAAAATCTCTCAACGTGATCACGAATGTGTGGTCCCGTGTCGGGATTGATGACGATGACGATGTCTTCGAACCCGGCGGCGAAGGCGTCTGAAGCGATCAGGTCAATGACCGCCTCACCATTGACTCCAATGGGCGCCAACTGCTTGAGGCCGCCGTAGCGACGGGCGCGACCAGCCGCCAAAATCAATAACGTGGGGCCGCTCATTTAGACCATCGTACTATTGCCGAAGCCCACGTCATGCCCGCGCCGAAACCGGTCAGCAATGCGTACTCTCCCGCCTTTACCTTGCCGTTCGTTCGAGCGTCATCAAAGGCGAGAGGAATCGACGCACTCGAAGTGTTGCCGTAGCGATCGAGCACGACGATGGCTCTCTCCATGTCGATGCCCAGCCGTTGGGTGGCGGCTTGAATGATTCGTACGTTGGCTTGGTGGGGGATGACGAGACTCAAGTCGTCGGCGGTGATGTTCGCGGACTTCATCGCCCGTTCGGCAGAATCGACCACCACGCGCACCGCTCGGCGAAAGACCTCTTTGCCGTCCATCTCGAAGTAGCCGCCGTGCTCACAGGTGAGAAGGTCCGCGGCGGACCCGTCAGCACCGAGACTGAACGACAAGAGATCGGTCCCACTGGCGTCGTAGTCGAGCACGGTCGCTCCAGCCCCGTCGGCCAAGAGCACCGCCATGTTTCGCTCACTCCAATCGACCCAACGAGAAAGATGCTCGGCGCCGATGACCAAGATTCTCCTCTCGCCGGTCTCGAGCAGACCTTGCGCGGTGCGAATTGCGTACATGAACCCACTGCAGGCTGCGTTCACGTCCATTGCGGGACACGAAAGCCCTAACTCATTGGCGACCATTGGCGCCGTCGCCGGAGCAATTCGATCGGGTGTCGTCGTAGCCAAAACGAGAAAGTCAATGTCATCTGGGCTCACTCCGGCGTCGTGCATACGCGCTGTCCCGCGATGACGCCGAGTGACTTGGCAGAGCCGCCAATGCGGCGTTCACGAATACCGGTACGTTCGGTGATCCATTCGTCTGAGGTGTCGAGCGTACGAGAAAGTTCTTCGTTGGTGACGATGCGGTCGGGCACAGCAATTCCCCAACCCTTGAAACGAACGCCCATCGTCAGCCCCTTCGCTGGTAAGTCCTGGAGAAAGTCTAGGTGTTTTGACTTCTAGGGACGGGGTGCCTCAAGAACCTGCAGGGAACAACGGGCTACGCAAATCAAGCGGCCCTCATCGTCCGTGAGGTCGATATTCCAACGTGCACCCGTCGACCCTTTCGAATTGGGGTGGCGGTGGCGGTCAAGGTGCCACTCGACATTGAGCGCAAGTGCGAACAATTGAGTTCGGTACCAACAACGATGTGATCCGGTCCGACGCTGACGGCTCCCCCCGAGGAGGCGGCACCTTCCGCGAGGAGAGCGGAAACGCCTCCGTGCAAAATTCCGAAGGGCTGATGAACCTTTGGTCCAACCTCAACTTGCATGACCACCTTCTCGGGTGAGAGAAGAATCATCTTGATATCGAGGAGTTGGTGAACGTTGAGCTCTGGAGACGCTTGCGCTTCGGTCATGGGTCTATTCTACGGCGACGGTAGCCTCTCACTATGAAGCGTCGCGTCGATCTGCGTAGTGACACGGTCACGCAACCAACTGAAGCCATGCGTGATGCCATGTCGCGTGCCGTTGTGGGTGACGTTGGATACGACGAGGATCCGACCGTCAATGAACTCGAGCGTCGATTCGCCACGATGGTCGGA
>CAWICL010000072.1:0-42540 GCA_963834545.1 uncultured Acidimicrobiaceae bacterium
CTCTGGAGTTCATCGGTATCGTGCAGTGAACGCTCTAAAACATTCCAGCGGCGTGAACCCTCCATCTCGAGTAATCCCAACGCCGAACGTTCTCCACGAGCCATTGCCGCCATCGAGTGACAGATTCGAATCCGAGGCGGTGCGCACTGACTCGTTCGCTGAAGCGCAGTGGTGATCGAAGAAAGGCGAGGACCTCGATGATGATCAATACCCCAGCGACTGCACCGAGTCCGGGTCGTCGCGCACTCTCGACCAAAAGGCCCGCCGCACCCACGAGCAGACCAACGAGTTCGCGGTGAGGGTGGCAATCGATCCAGTCACGATCGCGCGAAACAGGTCGGCGCGAGGCGGTTGTGAACGACGGAGCCATCGAAGGATTCTTCGAAGCTCCAGCCGATGAACCCACCTGAATGGCGAAGTGACGGAAAGTCAAGAGGCGCTTCACCGCCGCTCGCCTCGATGATCGCGATCTCATGAAGCGAGGCCAGATATTCGCGAACGCGCTCGCGAGTTCCAGGGTCTAAGACGCCCGCAACGTCGTCAAGGACAAGCAGTGCGGGGCCCGCGAGGATGGAGCGAGCGATTGCGAGACGTGTCCTCTCCCCGGTACTTAGTCCCCGACCATCGGCGAGAAGTGGTGCTTCGAGGTCGCGAAAGCGTTTTCCATCAAGGCCAAGTGAACGGAGAACCTCTTGACCACTTCGCGGTTCGCCTCGAGACCGAGTGTCAGATTCTCCCAGAGGCTTCCAGACACTAACGAGCTCTCAACGCTGACGTAGCCAATTGCTTCATCAGTGTGTCGCACCGTGCCCGTACGCGATTGACGCCATCCCAACAGCGTGTGCAGTAGCGTCGTCTTTCCACTGCCGGACGTGCCAATAACCGCGACTCGGTCACCGGCGACGACGCTGAATTGGTAGACCTGATCGCTCGCTTCAGTGACCAAGGAGCACGCTTCGATGAGCGCGGTCGCTGACGGCTCCCTGGGCGTATTCATCGAAGTCTTGGAGAGCGGGCATCGATTTCACGGCATTCTCACGCCGATGGAATTCGACCCCGAAACGCCGGATGCTGAAGAAGATTTCGCTCGTCACCAAAACGGCGATGAGCGCGTGCTCGAGCGAGATTCTCCCTTCGAGTAGCTCGAATCCTACGACCATAGAAACGAGTCCGATGCTCACACCACTCAAGAACTCGGTGATGAGCGATGACTCGAGGGCAACGCGGATAGCCCGCATGGCAATCACGTGCTCGGACTGCGAGATCGCGGCAATCTCGTTCGCGCCGTAACTGACCGCTCCGAGGGCTCGTAGTTCAGTCGCGTGCTGCAAGAGTTCGAGCTGTCGGGCCTCAAGGAGATCACGCCGTCGTTGATAATCAGCCGCGAGCAACTCGCTTCGCTTGCCAGCTCGTCGATAGAGAGGAATCGCCACGGCCATGAAGAGGACCGTGATAGCGGTGCTGAGCCATCCAGCCGCCCAAAAAACGACGAGCAGACCTAGGACGCTCGCGCGCGCACTTGCTGACAGTATTTCAAGGCCCGGTCCGTCGGCGGCGTGTTCCATGGCGAGGAGAAGGTCGCCACGACCTCTCGCCGATTCACGACGCGGACGTCGCAGATGAGTCATGGTATGACTGCGCCAGAAATCTCTAATTTTTTCGCGCGGCATGTTCGGTCATTCACCAATGAACATGCCGAGCGTCCAACGGCCGACGAGGACGAGCGATAACAGCAAAATTCCTAAACGGAGGTGGTGTTGTGCAATTCGTGTGAGACCAATGGCCGTCGCGATGGAAAAGGCGAGTGCCGCCAGCACGCTTAAAACTCCGATTAATTGGCTCAGTGGCGCATCGGAAGAAGCTTTGGATTGGTCGCTGAAGCGTGAGCCACCTTCTAATGCTAATGAACGGCACGGACGCTACATGGGGTCGTCACGATGAGCGAGCAACTTCGCCGTCTGTTGAGCCAGTCGCGCAATGCTTTCGTGGCCCGGCAATCGTCCTCGTTATATTCGAGGATTCGCCGCCTCGACGAGAGAGCCTCTGATCCGTCACTCGTCGCCACCTCGTACCAGAGCATTGATGCTTCACCGCTTGGGTTAATGTCGCGCCACTGGAATCCGCTGGAGCGCGCGAGCTGTTTCAAACCGAGCGGTCCCGTCGTTTGAATTTGGCGCTTCCACGCTCGTGCAGGTCAATCCAATGAGGTGGCAAATCTGATGGAATTCATCGAGATCTGCTCGTGTTGGTGCTTCCGGCACTGCAATCTCGACCGTCCATTCATGGCGCCATCTTCGGCTTGTGCCCAGAAGCAATAGGCGGCGACACTACGCTCCGCACGACGGGACGATTCGCGAATTTGATCGAACCAGCGCCAAAAGTCGGCAAAATTCTGCGCTTCCATCTCAGGGGTGAGTTGATCCCACACGACGAAGGATTGATAGCCGGCGACGACACCAGGAACTGGGTACTTCAGTGTGACAGAAGGCTCCCCAAAGATAGGTGGCGTCGTCGTAACTCTCCATATCGATGTCGATTTCGACGTCGGCGTCGGGCAGCCCATCTCGACTCGTCGACAATTCGCAGTGGACTTGACTTGACGTGCGCTCGCGCCCGATAGATAAGATCGTCGAGTTTATCGATGAGGCGACCAAGGTGATCTTCGACTAGTGCGTCCTCGCTCACGACTGGTGACTTATTACGGGCGAACCGTGCTCGATACGGGTCAAAGGGCGAGTTGGGTCTGGTGTCGATGCCGTGATCATGGAGCACGAGCTGTTGATCCACGTTGGTGAATCGCGTGAGCGACACATCGTCAATGAGTTCAAGTCGGATTCGCAGTGCTGGGCGAAGGGACAGTCGGGGCACTCGCGGTGCCAGTAGGTCTGGTGGGGAATCGAACCTCGTCGGAGAGCCACTGATCGTGGGCCTCGAGATGGAGAGCCGCTCATCGTAGGGCCTGTCATAGGTCGCCAGATTGAAACGGGGATAGTCCTCGGTCGCGAGCTCGAACCACCACAGTCGACGATGCCGGTCAATTATCGCCGCGCGACCCGCGGGTGTCGCCATAGTCCGAGAGCCTGGAGGACCCTCGTCGCGTGGGCAAGGCCGATACCGTTTCGCGTGACGGTGAGGCTGCTGCGCGGGACGTAACCGTCGGTGTACGTCGCCTCCGCTGGTAGGAGATGGGTTGAGCGAACCCTCAAGGAGCCGCCGGGTGCTCGCGAGTTCGATGATCTCATTGTTCTTGATGAGGACGGTGCATAGACGAAACGAATTCTTCCTGGACGTCCGAGGCGCACGAGGATGTGCGCTACGGCACGCCGGCTGCCCTTTGGTGTCGGGGCGAGCCGTGGTCGGATGATGCAGACGGTACCCATCGTGCATCATCCGTGCGTCTCTTCGATGCTCGTCGCTTCGATGGCTTCAGGGTGAAAAGTGGCGATCTCTTCGAAGCGTGTGTTCGAGTCGATGCAGCTCGGCGTCGCGCTGTCGGCGAAGGATTATTGGACGGACTCGGGCGAACGAAGTCAAAGGGCCGCCCCCTATTGAGCGCCACTCGATGCACGCAGGCGATTATCTCTTCACTTCGAAGGAGCTCGGCCACGATAGAAGCCTAGAAGTCAAGCGAGGCTCGTTGCGCCAACTTCGCCACAATGAGGCGTATTCGCCATTCATCGTCACGAGTTCGTCGTGCGTCCCCAATTCACTGACTCGTCCGTCGTTGACGACACAGACGCGGTCAGCATCATGCGCGGTGTGCAAACGGTGGGCGATCGCGATCACTGTTCGTCCCTCAAGACTCCGGCAATGGAACGCTCCAAGTGACGTGCGGCGCGCGGATCGAGAAAGGCCGTCGCTTCATCGAGAACCAACGTATGCGGGTCAGCGAGAACCAGACGCGCGAGGGCAATCTGTTGCGCTTGGGCTGGGGTAACTTGGAATCCGGTCGTACCGAGTTCAGTGTTGAGTCCCTAAGGAAGTTGCTCAACCCATTCGAGGGCGTCGACGGCGTCGAGGGACGGTGATGTCGCGGTCCGACGCGTCGGGCTTGGCGAGGGCAAGGTTCTCACGCACTGAGCCAATGAAGATGTGGTGTTCCTGGGTGACCAGCGCGACGTGACCTCGCAACACCTCCAGCGGCATTTCGCTGAGGCTCGAATATCGCCAACACGCACCGAGCCCATTCGAGGGGCGTCAATGCCGGCGAGGAGTCGACCGAATTGTCGACTTACCGGCTCCTGATGGGCCGACAATCGCCAATCGCTCACCAGGTTGAATACTGAGCGATACTCTTCGAAGGACGTCATGACCAGTTCGGTAAGCGTAGTGGACGTCAGTCATCGACAAGGTCTCGTTCGAAGGAGTTCGAGACGTTTCGGTCGATCATCGCGGACAACCGACACGCCGACCAGTCGGGCGAGTGATGACTGTCCCATTTGAAGCTCATCGAGCCACGAAACTACACGATCAATCGGATCATTGATCTGAACGACGTAGAGCGTCACCGTGGTTGCCGCGCCGATGGAGATGTTGTGATGGAGCACAAGCCAGCCGCTCCATCCGAGTGTCACCGCCACCGCGAGCGCGAACGCACTTTCTACGATGGGAAACCAGACCATGCGCAACAGCATCGTGTACATCTCGGCGTAGAACGACTCTCGAATATTCCCTTCAATCCTTCGCACTTGACGCTCGCTGAGTTGGTGGGCGTCAACGGTGCGTGCTCCTTCAACGGTCTCGGAGACTGTGCCCGACAACGTCGCGTAACTCATGCGCTCTCGTCGGTAGCCCGGGGTGGCGTAGCGAAGGTAGTAGCGGGTCGAGACGACCAAAAAAGGTATCGAGACGAGCGACGCGACGCTCGCCAAAGGGCTGATGAGCAGCATGGCGACGAAGGTAAGGAGTGCTTGGACGAGGGCGACGAGCCATTCGGGCAGGGCAAAGCGAACCGTACGCGACAGCGCTTCGATGTCATTGGTGGTTCGACTCAATAGGTCGCCGTGCCCGCGCGTTCGACCTCCACGAGTGGAAGTTGCAAGACACTTTCGAGAAATTCCTCACGGAGTTGCGCGAAGATTGTCTCGCCTAACACGTAACTTCGACGCCGGGCGAGGAAAGAGAACAGGGCGTAGGACAGTGAAGAAAAAAGCAAGATCGCGACGTAGAGACTTATTCGAGAAGCAGTCAGATCATGTTCGGTGGCAAAGTTAGTGATTTCGCCAATGATCCAAGCAGGAACGAGACCCATCATGGCGGCCACTGCGTAGATTGAGAGCATCACGACGAAACTGCTTCGATGTTGGTGAATCAAGCGACGCGCGTAGATGCGCACCGTTGAGAAATCCGCGATTGGTAACGAACTCACCTAGTCGTCCTCTCGCATGACGATTCGTCGGTAGGCGCTCGAGCGCGAGAGAAGGTGCGCGTGCGTTCCGCGCTCGACGACGTGCCCGTCCAGATAAAGAAGGACACTGTCGAGGTTTTCGAGCATCAGTGGACTGGTTGTTGCGATCAGCGTGGTGCGATCGCCACGAACGTCGCGAAGTCGATTCGCGATGCGACCCTCGGTGTGCGTGTCAACGGCCGAGGTCGGGTCAACCAAGATAAGTATCTCAGGATCACGTAAAAGTGCGCGAGCCAAACTAAGTCGTTGACGCTGGCCACCTGAGAATCCGCGGCCTCGCTCGTCAACGGTGGTGCCAAGACCTTCGTCGAGAGCGTCAAGAATGTCGAGAGCACTCGAGGCTTCCAGCGCGTCCAGAATTAATTGGTCGCGAACTTCGCCGTGCGGTACCAATTCGAATCGTAATTCTCCTGAGAAGAGTCGCGGCTCAATTTCGTTGACGACCACGTTGGACCGAAGGTCCGAGACTGAGAACTTCTCTAGTGGTAGTCCGTTTAGCGACACTCCGTCGATATTGGCCACGAATCGGCCCAATCGATCAGCGACGATACTCGCGTCGTCCGCATTTTCAGTGACCAGACCTACGAAGTCTCCGCGTTTGAGCACAATGCCATTGGTGGCGTCTTCAAGCGTGTGAAAGTGCTCGGCCACGCGAGAGGATTTTCACCATCGGTGACGTCGGGCTCTACTTTGAGGATGCGCAGAACGCGTTGGGCGCCGACAAAGGCCCGCGTCGTTGAGATCACGTATTCAATGGAAGTACGTAGCGGAGTGGTGAGGAAGGTCGCGTAGCCGAAAAAGGCGACCAATTGACCTGGTTCGAGCGTCCCGTTCATGACGTCTCGAGCCCCGAGAAACGTCACGATGGCGGTGAGTATCGCCGGCAAGAAAATCTGACCAGACTCAAGTCCAGCTTGTGGTGCGGCAATCCGATTTCCGGCTCTTCGCACGAGATCGCTTTGGTGTCGATAATTGTCGAGGAAAACATCTTCGCCACCGATGCCGCGAAGTATTCGAAGACCCGCAACAGTGTCCGAGCCAAGGGCCGCGAGGCGCCCGGCGGCCTCACGTTGTGCTGCCTGGGACGCGTGCAAAGGTTTCATCAGAGGAATGGTGAGCGTCGCGAGAATTGGTACGCCGAGCAGCACGATGAGTCCGAGCTCGACTGAAGTGGATAGCAAGATGATTGAGACAACGATCCAGGCGACGATGGATCCCAAGAAGCGTGCGAGAACGTCGTACGCTCCTCCAATGCGCATGGCGTCGGCCGCGACCGTATTGACGATGTCGCCTGAAGAAATCTCATCCGTGAGTGCAGTTCCGGTTCGAGCAATATGGTGTCCAATGACTTGAACGGTGCGGTAGGCGGCGTTCATCCAGTTCGTCACCGCCAGTTGATGGCGCAGTGAACCGCATAACGCTTGAATGAGACCCAGTCCCATAACGATCGCGACCCATAAGAAGAGTTCTGACGTGTTGTGCTTGACGACGCCGTGGTCGATTGCGGCACCGACCGCCGCCCACACCAGTGCTTGACTCACCATCCAACCAATCCCAAAGATTGCGTTAAAGAAGAGAAGTGTCTTTTGATGTCCGGCGAGCCACCACAAATAGCGCAGGGGAGAGCCCGTGTCGGGCGTGCCGGGGTCGCCAACGGGCAGTTCGTGATAGGGCAAATGCAACAAGACCGGTTCTCTCCCAAGAAGTCAGGTGGATAGTGAGTCGACCTGTAAGCGGGGTTCTGTCCCCCCTTCCTTCGAAGGGATGGGTAGTCATCCATCTAAGCGATCTACCTCGGGAGTGCCCTGTTTCCAGGACAAGCGGGCCACGTTCTCCCACGTTTGATCTTGCTCCGGGTGGGGTTTACCTAGCCACCTTGATTACTCAAGATGCTGGTGCGCTTTTACCGCACCGTTTCACCCTTACCTGTACTCGGTTGCCCGAGCCATCGGCGGTCTATTCTCTGTGGCACTTTCCTGCACGTCACCGCGACTCACGTTTCGCGAGCACCCTGCCCTTTGGAGCCCCGACTTTCCTCACGTCTCTTTCGAGACGTGCGACCACCCAGTCGACTCACTATCCGAGATAATTCTTACACAGCGATCGAATCGTTACAAGAGTTGGTTGCATCACTTCGCTGGGCGGTAGCCTCGCGACGTGGTTCTAGACGAAGACATGGCAGAAGTGCCAATACTTGAGGTCGGACAGTTTTACGATCTCGTTACAACACACCTCGAGTCCGCCTTTGGTAGGCGACACCCCATGTGGGTGAGGGGCGAAGTCGCGAAGGTTTACGAGAAGACGCACCTCTATCTTGATCTGGTCGACGCCGGATCGACGTCGAGCGATGCCAAGCGTCCGGTGCTCAATGCCCACTGTTGGGCATCCCAGTGGAATCCCATCAAGCGAAAGCTCAGCGACGATGGAATAATCCTGAAGCCGGGCATGATCCTTAGCGTGGTTGGTTACGTGGATCTCTACGCCCCGCAAGGCAAAATTGGCTTCACGGTGACCGCGGTGGACGTCGAGGGACTGCTGGGTGACGTTGCTCGACGTCGCCAGGAATTGATTACCCAACTGCGAGCAGAAGGTCTCCTCGACAGCAACAAGTTTCGGGAGCTTTCACCCGTGCCGCTTCGTGTCGGGCTCGTCGCTAGTCCTGGGACCGAGGGGTACAACGATTTCACAGGTCAATTGTTAAATTCGGGCTATTCGTTCGAGATTCTTTTGATCAAGACCGCCGTGCAAGGCGAGGCCGCCCCGCCACAAATCGTGAGTGCAATCGAACGCCTCGACGACGAGGGTGTGGACATCATCGGTGTGGTGCGTGGTGGCGGCTCGAGAGGCGATTTGATCTGCTTTGACGACGAACGCGTTGCACGAGCAATAGCTAAGGCCGCGACACCAGTGTTTACTGGCATTGGCCACACTGGTGATGAATCGGTGGCTGATTTGGTCGCCCACACTCGAGCAATCACCCCTACGAAGCTCGGCGAAGAGATTGTCAATTTGGTCTCGTTATGGACACAGCGCAACCTGCGTTCACCCGCTCGCAACGTCGTCAGCGCCGCCGAGGCGATCCTCGACGAAGCGACGACGTACGTGGGAGAGCGCCGACGCACCATGATCTTCGCGGTGCGCGATCGACTACGGAGTGAATCTCGCCAACTCGTTTCGCTGCGAGAGCGGATCATGCTCCAGTCATCACACTTAATCGCCTCGGCGACACAGATGATCGCGACGAACCGTCAGCTCCTGGGTGCATACGATCCGACGAGACGACTCGCCCAGGGTTGGTCGATTGCCACCAGAGGTGACGGATCAGTAGTTCGAAGCGTCAACGACATTGAGGTTGACTCAATGTTGTTCGTGCGCGTTCATGATGGAACTCTCGAAACGACAGTTAAGAAGAAGGAAGGTCTGGCACCATGACGATTGGGAATTGGAACGAAGCAGCACAGGAGCTGAATGACATCGTCGCGTCCTTTGACGAGGGCGAAGTGTCGGTCGACGACCTCTTTGCGAAGTTGGAGCGTGCGACGCAGATCATTGAAGCTCTCGAGGCGCGCCTCGAGGGAACCAAGGCTAGGGTCGAAGAACTGACTCCTCGAATCTCGCGCGTGGCCGAGCAAGAGTGACCAATCGTTTGTATTTTCGCCAGCTCTTGTCGGGTCGGGATTATGCGCGAGATGACGACGTGGCGCGCCAAATGCGCAATCTGATCTACGCGGTCGGAGATCGTGAAACGCGAGAGGTGATACTCATAGACCCTGCGTATCGACCCGAAGAATTAAAATCACTGGTGGAAGAGGACGGCATGGTGCTTCGCGGGGTCATCGCGACGCACTACCACTTCGATCACGTCGGTGGTGAGGCCTTTGGGTTAAACGTGGCGGGCATTCGCCAACTACTTCAAGTCAATGACGTACCCGTTCACGTGCAACGTGAAGAAACTGAATGGATCACGACGACGACCGGGGTTGGTGTCGAACACCTGGTCCAACACGAGTCCGGTGATGTCCTGAAGGTTGGCGAAATTGAGATCACGCTGATCCACACACCCGGTCACACGCCTGGCAGTCAATGCATTCTGGTTGACGGACATCTCATCAGTGGTGACACTCTCTTCATCGATGGCTGTGGACGCACCGATCTGCCTGGCTCCGATCCCGAGCAAATGTACGAGACTTTGAGCCAGCGCTTATCGCAAATACCGAGCAACACGATCCTCTATCCGGGTCACTTGTATTCGAGCGAGCCGAGTGCCAGCATGGAAGCGGTGCGGCGTGACAATTTTGTACTCGCGCCAACTTCGCGCGATCAGTGGCTCTCGATGTTTGCCTGATGCGAACGCTCGGTGCAAGTGATCATGTGGTCGTCGTTGGTGCAGGTCTTGCGGGCTGGCGTTATATTGAGGCGCTGCGCCAGCAGGGGTTTTCCGGAGCGCTCACGCTGATTGGTGACGAGCACTATCAGCCCTATGACCGACCTCCTCTCTCCAAGCAAGTGCTCACGGGCAAGTGGGACGTTGATCGCACAGCGCTCGCTAACGACACGTTGATCGCGAAGAACGACGTGCAGATGCAACTGGGCGTAGCGGCGAGCGGGATTGATCTGGAGGCGTGTGACGTGATGCTCGCCAATGGATCGGTCGTGCACGCGACGCACATTGTCATCGCCACGGGAACGCGCGCGCGACGACTCGAGAGCAGCGCTCGAGCCGATATTTTAACGATACGCACACGCGATGATCTCAATCGAATGCAAGTAGTGCTGTCGGCCCTCGAGCCAGGAAGTGTCGTTGCCGTGATCGGTGGTGGCTTCGTTGGCGCGGAAGCGGCGACCGCTCTTCACGCCCGCGGATTTGTGCCCGTCGTACTCGAAGCGGCTGAACGTCCTCTCGTCAACGTCTTGGGGCCACAGGTGTCGTCGTGGCTCTCGGGCTTAGCTGCGAGCGCAGGTATTGAGCTTCGCAGTGCTCAACAAATTACTGACGTTGTCAATCGAGGCAACGAGTTCGCGGTGCTTTTTGATACGGGCCTTGAACTGGGCGCGTCCGCCGTGCTCGAAAGTGTCGGAGCTTCACCCAACGTTGAGTGGCTCGCGACATCGGGCCTGGTGATTGATAATGGCGTACTGGTCGACGAGAATCTGATGGCGAGCGAGCGGGTCGGTGCGATTGGTGATGTGGCGCGTTTCGCGTGGGAGGGTCCTAACGGTGTCGAAATGGTCCGCATTGAGCACTGGCAGGTTGCGGTGGATCACGCCGCTCACCTAGCTCACTACATGATGGTCGGTGTAGGCGCCAGCGCAACGAATGATCCCGTATTTCTGGTCCGACCAATATGGCAAGAAAATTCAAGTTCTCGGACATCCGCATCCGCGTGACGACGTGGAGATGGTGAGCGGTAGCGTTGAAGAAGCGAAGTGGGTTGGCGTGTATTCGAGGGATGGCGTTGTTACCGGCGTCGTGTCGTTGAGTCATCCGCGCGCCCTGATGCTCTCAAAGGTCCTCTTAGATGCGACGACGACCATTGACGAGGCATTGCAATCTGCGCCCTGGGCGAACTAAAAGGAGACCGCACTTAGGTCGGGAATGGTTTTCGACGCTCTGCTCAGCATTGAAGCCCACGTGTCGCGAAGCGCCGTGCGCTGGTCATCGGTAATGGTCGGAGAGAACACCTCAACCGGTGCCCAGAGTGCCTCGACACGATCGATATCGAGCAGATCCGCTCCAACGAGCGCCATGAGGCCCGCCCCCCTGGTCGTGGCTTCGCGTTCTGGCGAAACCGTCACGGCGATTCCAGTGAAGTCGGCGAGTGACTGGAGCAAAAACGAGTTGGCCGTCATACCCCCGTCGACGCGGATCTCTTCGATCGCGGATTGCGATTCGACTTGAGCGGCGAGGATTAAATCGGCGCCACGATGTGCGATGCCCTCGAGGACCGCACGAACCATATGGGCCCTGCTCGAGCCTCGAGTCAAGCCAAAGAACGCCGCACGGGCTCCGAAGTCCCACAGTGGCGTGCCGAGTCCCGTGAGTGCGGGCACGAACCACACGCCTTCCGTCGAGGCCACCGAGCGAGCAAGTGTCTCACTCTCACTCGCCTCGTTTATTAACGCGAGTCCATCACGGAGCCATTCAATACACGATCCAGCGCCGAGATCGATTGCCTCGATGCCCCAGGTGACGTTGCCGTGGTGACTTCGGGTCACGATAGGAAAGCAGCCCGACGCGCTCGGCACCAGGGCAGCGGGCTTGGAGTCACGTTGAACCATGTCGAGCATCGCGCCGGTTCCAAAGGTGATCTTCGCTCCTTTCGTGACGCAACTTTGACCGAAGAGTGATGCGGATTGATCGCCGACGAGGGCCGTGATGGGCGGACTTCCTTCTAACGCGCTCGCGGTGGCGAGCGATCCCATCGTCTCGACGATTGATGGCATCATCGCTGCGTCCAGGCCAAGAACGCCCAGGGTACGCTCGTCCCAGGAGTTCGCATCGAGAGATACCAGGCCAGTTATTGCCGCGTTTGACTGGTCAGTTACGTGGGCGGTACCTGCGCTCAGGTGCCAGACGATCCAGGTTTCAAGTGTCGCGAACTTCAGTTCCGACGCTTGACGATTCGAATGTTCGACAAGCCACTTAGCCTTCGTAGCGGATTGATTGGGGGCGAGGCGAAGGCCTTCACCCTGGAGAATCAAACAATCAATGACCGTGCGTAGGTCCTGCCAACTAAGTGCTGGTCCCACGGCGTGTCCGTCGCGTGGATCAAATACCACCGTCGTTGCCCGTTGGTTCGTGATTCCTACGACGTCGCACACTCCGCCTTCGCGCAGAGTCTCTCTCGCCAGCGCAAAGACAATTTCTTTGATTTCTTCGGCGTCCAATTCGACCTCGCCCGGGTTTGGTGTCGACACACTGAGGGGTGCTTGGTGCACGCACGTCACCGTTCCGTCAAGATCAACGCGGGCGGTGCGAACTGACGTACTGCCTACGTCAATGCTCAGAGCACTCACCACGGGTCACCACCAATGCCGAGCGCACCGGGATTCAATATGTTGAGTGGATCTAATTGCGCCTTCATCGCAACGAGTAGGGGGTAGGCAGTGCCCAAGGATTCAGGGACGAAACGGGCCCGATTTCGCCCAACTCCGTGATGATGGCTCAAGGCTCCTCCGCAATCGAGCACGGCGTGTGTCGCTCGGTCCCAAGCATTGCGGTAGAAGGAGGTTGGATCGTCGGCGGGCTTTCCCGCGAAGGTGAAATAGAGACAAGCGCCATCGACGTAGGCGTGGCTCTGGTGCACCGAGGCGACGAGAGTTCCTTCGATGCTCCTGAGCGCTTCGGTGACTTCTCGGAACATCGTTGCCAGTATGGCCCACGATCCGGCGACCTCAATGGTGTCGACGACAATTTCGTTCTCCCAAAGCGGAGCGAGTGCTCCACGTCGTTGCGATGATCCAGCCAACGTTGCACGAGCCCATCGTCGAGACGAGTAGCCAGTTTGCATTCCTCATCGACGATTTTCATCGAAGAACGCGTCAAGGCTTCGTCGCCCTCGTCGAGAACGATGAGGGCGCAAGCGTCGACTTCGAAATTTCGCTTTGATTCAATCGAATCGTAGAGTCGAAGCACCGCCGGAGACGCGTCGCGTTGGAGGATACGACGACATGCCTCGAGTCCCACTTCAAAGGTTTGAAAACTGTACGCGGCGCGCTGCTCGAAGGACGCTCTTCGTCGCGCTACAAGCGTGGCCTCGGTGATAACACCCAATGTTCCTTCACTTCCTACGAAGAGAGACATCAGATCAGGCCCGACCGCTTGGCGAGGAGCGTCAGTGCCGACCTGGATGATGTCGCCGCTCGCGAGGACCACCGTCAATGAACGGACGATGTCTTCGATCTTTCCGAAGCGGTTCGAGAGTTGTCCTGCTCCTCGACAGGCAATCCAACCACCGACGGTGGCGAGTTCGAAGGACTGAGGAAAGTGGCCCACCGTGAAGCCGCGCGATTGCGTGAATTCCTCAAGTTCGGGACCAAACACGCCAGCCTGGACTCGAAGGTGACCCGAGACCTCATCGAGCGAGATGATGCGATTGAGTTTGGTGAGGTCCATTGCAATTGCTCCGTCGGGAGCCACCGCACCACCAACGACGCCCGAACGTCCACCTTGGGCGGTTACTGGTGTGCGATGGGCGCTCGCGATCTTTAGGACTGAGCTGACTTCTTCGTTCGACGAGGGCTGCACCACGACACCGGGCCAGTGGGGAACACGTCCGAGGGCGACCTCGCCAATGGAAAGTGGCCACCAGTCACGTCCGTGATCGCTTCGTGCGTCGATCGAAGTGTCGAACTCGAGTTTCGCGTCTCGAAATGCTTCTAAGAGTTCATGGGGTGACGCAGACGGAGCACCTGAGTTGAAGGAACCTTGCGGGTACTCGTTGGGCATCCTTGGCGTTGTCATCAACGCACCCTAGAGTGAAAGTCCCGCTGCTGACAATTCCCTAATGACCAGGGTTTCGTAGTCAAGGACCTCTTGATCGCGCCGTTGGATGGACCATCCAAGCACGGGACCAACGAGGTCGGCAATCGATCCAGCCGCGGCGAAGGTCGATCGAGCGTCGAGCAGGTGTGCTCGAGTTCGTCGAGTCAAAAGATCGATAAGTGAAGTTGACATCTCTTGAATGGCACCGTAGATGAACTCAGCTCCGACGTAGGGCTGGTTCTTAATGATTGCGTTTCCAAGTTCTGGCTCGTCTCGTATGAGCGCGAGAACTTCACGGGCATCTACGCCGTAACGCTGATAGAGATGCGTCTCGAGTCGAGTGGTGGGTCGCCAAGCGCCGTATCCGTGAAGACGAAGTTTGCGAGTTTTTGAAGCTCCTAGTTGAGGAAAGTACGCTTTGAGCGCGTCGACCGTGTCCTCGGCCATTTGTCGGTACGTTGTCCATTTCCCGCCCGTGATATGCACGACACCGTCCTTGGAATCGGTCACTTGATGGCGGCGTGACAGATCGGCGGTTCGTTCGCTCAATGTTGCCCCATCGAGGGGTGCGAGAAGTGGTCGCAAACCCGCCCAGAGTCCGGTCACGTCCTCGGGTGTGAGATTAGATGAAGTCCAGGCGTTGACCGCGTCAAGTAAGTAAGCGACATCTACTGGGGTGCAATCAGGTTCATCGAGGCTTCCGGTATAAGCCGTATCGGTAGTACCGATGTAGGTGTAGGGCGCCTCTTCGAAGGGAACGACAAAGATCCCTCGTCGATCGCCGGGAACGGTGAGCACCGCAGCGACGTCGACAGGAAGTCGGGACCGCGGCACCGAAACGTGAACACCCTTGGCCGGCGTGATGCGACGCGATTGTTCGTGTTCAGCCATCGTGAAGATACTGTCAGCCCAGACGCCAGTCGCGTTCACAATTGTCGCGGTTTCAATCGTGAATTGCGTACCATGAATCTCGTCGCGACAGCGCACGTGAAGTCGCTGCTCTGGACCAACACGTTCGATCTCAGTCGCGCGTACGTAGTTCGCCACGTCCGCGCCAAAATCGAGGGCCGCGGTCTTGGCAAGATAGAGCGCGACGCGCGCGTCATCGCCACGAGCGTCCAAGTACAAGAATCCCGCAACTAAGTGTTCGGTTTTAAGTGTCGGAAGGTGGCTCAACGCTTCTTGCTTTGAAACTTTGCGGTAGCGAGAACCAATTCTCCACGCCCCGGTGATGTCATAGATACGTAAAGCGGTGGCGTATCCCTTCACGATGGCCTTTGAGGCAACGCCATTCTTTCCAAAGAGAGGGATAAGGAATGGCAGGGGCCGAACGAGGAACGGAGCGTTAGTGAGGAGTCGTTGCCGCTCACGAAGATTCTCGTATACGAGCCGAAACTCCTTCTGTTGCAAGTAGCGAAGCCCGCCGTGGACCATTTTCGAGGATTTTGAACTAGTGCCTGAAGCAAAGTCACCCGCGTCGATAAGTGCGACCTTCAATCCGCGCGACGCCGCATCGACCGCTACGCCGGCGCCCGTCATGCCGGCGCCAATAACCACGAGGTCGTAGATCGTCTCATTCATTGCTTCAAGCGAAGTTGAGCGATGGAAACGTGTCATTCGACAATGTTGGCACAACGTCAGGACTAACTTAATTGATATGGATTTTGAGTTGACGGACGAGCTTCTCGCTCTGCGAGAGACAGTGCGAAAACTATCTCGCGACAAAATTCGTCCTCGCGCCCGTGAGATCGATTCGACGTCAGAATATCCGCAAGATATTTTTGACGAGTTTCGAAAGGCTCAGCTACTGGGACTATGCATCCCCGAGGAATACGGTGGCTCGGGTGCTGGGATTCTGGGACTCACACTCGCCATAGAGGAAGTGACGAAGTATTCGAACGTACTGGGCCTGATGCTATTGCTAACTCGGCTGCCTACTGGTCCAATCATGATCGCGGGCACTGAAGACCAGAAGCAGCGTTACCTCCCCGGAATCGCCAGCGGAACGCAGCGAGCGGCCTTCTGTCTCTCCGAACCGGGAGCCGGCTCCGACGTGGCCGGCATGCAAAGTCGGGTTGTTCGCGATCCCGACGTTGAAGGTGGTTTCATCTTGAACGGAACGAAATGCTGGATATCGGGAGGTATGCAAGCCGACTGGATGGTTGTGTTCGCTAAGACCGGAGACCCAATGAGTCGTTTGCATTCTGATATCTCTGCGTTCATTGTGGACAGCGTGAGCCCCGGTTTCTCAAGGACGCGCGTCGACAAGAAGATGGGTGTAAAGGGCATCGATACCGCCGAACTGAGATTTGACAATGTTCGGATCCCCTCCAGAGAACGTGATTGGGGGCAGTTTCACGTTGATCATGCAATCGCTCAACGCAATGCGGCCACTGGTGGCGGCGAGAGGCATCGGACTTGGCGAAGGAGCCCTCATGTACGCGGTCGAGTACGTCAAACAACGCCAGGCTTTTGGTAAGACAATCTCAGAGTTCCAGGGAATCCAGTGGGAGATTGCGAAATGTGCCACGCAGATTGAAGCTGCGAGGCTCCTCACGTATCGCGCGGCGTGTCTTGCTGACGAGGGAAAGTTCACCAAGGAGTACGTCCCCTTGCTTTCGATGTGTAAATACTTCGCCTCCGAGATGGCCGTCAAGGCCTCGGGACTCGCCGTGCAACTCTTGGGGGCTGCTGGCTATATGGAAGAACATCCCACGGAGATGTACTACCGAGACGCGCGTCAGTTGACAATCGTGGAAGGAACCTCTCAGGTGCAACTGGGTTTGATCGGCAAAGGTGTCTTGGGTCACGATCTTTGGTGGGACTGAGGTGCTTTGAAGTCTCGGAACCTACACTGACATCGTGAGTGGGCCACTCGAAGGACTAAAGATCATTGAACTCGCGGGACTTGGTCCAAGTCCCTACGCGTGCATGTTGCTTGCGGACATGGGTGCCGACGTTCTTCGATTTGAGCGAGGCGATGCTGAGGCGCCGCGTCACGAGGGATGGGACCTGTTGAATCGATCTCGTCCATCGGTCGCGATTGACTTAAAGAACGAAGCGGGGCGTTCGCTCATTCTCGAACTCTGTGAGCAAGCGGAGGTCTTCATCGAGGGCTTTCGACCTGGTGTGACCGAGCGCCTTGGTCTCGGTCCTGGTGACGTGTGGGAACGAAACGCAAAACTTGTTTATGGTCGCATGACCGGATATGGACAGGAGGGGTTGCTCGCTCAGCGCGCTGGTCACGACATCAACTACATCGCGGTTTCGGGAGCCCTCTGGCCCGTCGGCCGTTTTGGAGAGCGCCCAGTGCCGCCGCTTAATTTGGTTGGGGATTTTGGAGGAGGCTCACTTTTTCTTGCCCTCGGCATCGTGTCGGCAGTATTGCACGCTCGCGCGAGTGGCGAAGGTCAAATTGTCGACGCGGCCATGGTCGACGGCTCGGCCTCGTTGCTTTCCATGACCCATTCGTTCCTCAACATGGGTTACTGGAACGAGGAGCGTGGAGTGAACATTCTTGACACGGGCGCCCACTTTTATGACGTTTACGAAACGAGTGACGCCAGATACGTCGCGGTAGGGGCAATTGAATCGAAGTTCTACGTGGAGTTGCTCCGAGGTCTAGGACTCGATGGCGAGGAGCTGCCACACCAGATGGATCGATCGCAATGGCCGGAAATGAAGGTTCGATTCGAAGCGATCTTTCGCTCCAAGACGCGCGACGAGTGGACGGCCATTTTCGAAGAAGTTGATGCGTGTGTCACGCCAGTTTTGTCACCCAGTGAGGCTGCACTTCATCCTTACAACGTGCAGCGTGAAGTGTTCTCTCTTGGTGAACGGGTCCAACCGAACCCCGCCCCTCGATTCTCACGAACCCCGAGCTCGATCCGTTCGTCGCCCGACGTCGCGGGGGGTGGCACCCGAGAAGGCTTGGAAGGATGGGGCATCCAGGGTGGACGCATCGACGCGTTGAAGGCCGCGGGTGCCTTTGGCTAGATGTTGACGACGGGACAGGTCAGCGTGCGAGTAATTCCTGGAACGCGTTGAATGGCCCCGACGATGAATTTGCCTAAATCGTCGACACTGTCGGCCCCACACCGAACGATCACGTCGTAGGGTCCGGTGACTTCAAAGGCCTCCACGACACCAGGCACGGCGCGCGTGGCGTGCACCACCGCCTCGCTGGGATCCAATTTCCGACTGAATCAAGATGTACGCCTGAACCGACATGGTGAGCCTTTCATTTCAAGTCCTTCTATATTGCCTGTTTTCGGAGCAATTCGCTAATCGTCGCGAAATCGCTTTCCAATGTGCCATTGAAAGCAGTAGTCGCAGCGATACGAATTCAGGTCAACGCGGTCCAGGGTCCAGGCCAATTGTGCGGCGTTTTGCGCTTCGCTTTGGGTTCGATACGATTTCTTGGGAGTTCCCTCGCGAGTGAAATGCGAGGCCACGCGCCCTATCGGTCTTGTCGATGGCGTTACCCGATGGCGTTTCTTCATTGACCATCACTTTAATGTTGTGGATAAAGTCGTGTGCGTGAGCATCCAAGTTGATACCCAAGCTGTTACTCACTCAGTCCCACAGATTGACGAAGGGGACCACGAACGATTCACCCACATCGTGCTCGAGGGCTACACACCGAAAGATGGTGAGTTCGTCCCCTTAGAGAACTCGGTAGTTGAGGGGATGATAAACGCTACGCCGGTAAAGGCACTGTGCGGCAAGGTATGGGTACCTGGCCGCGATCCCCAGAAGTACCCGCTCTGTCCAACGTGCAAGGAAATCGCGACCTCACTTGGATGGTCGCTGCCGGCCGGCTAAATCCGTTACTAACATTGGCCAGACAATGTCTCGTGCCCTCTTCATTCGTCATCATCTAGAAGACAACCCCGGTCTGATTGGCGATGCCTTTCGATCTCGGGGCTTCGAGACTGACGTTGTCATGATGGACGAAAACAGCGCGACGCCCAGTATCGACGGCTACGACGTCCTCGTTGTCCTTGGTTCGAAGAGTGCGGTGTATGACGATGCGGTCTACGAGGCGTGGTTGGGACGCGAGCTCGGCGTCTTCCAAGAAGCCGCTGCGCGCGGCGTGCCCATTTTCGGCATCTGTTTTGGGGCTCAGGCGCTGTGCCGCTTTCATGGTGGTTCCGTTGAGCCGGCCGAGACGCCCGAGGTTGGATGGTACGAGATCACGCCCGTTCATGGGGCAACGCTCGAACCAGGACCGTGGTTTGAATTTCATTTCGACCGCTGCGTCCTACCGGCAAAGGCTGAACTTCTCGCGAGCACTCCGGCGGCTGTTCAGGCGTTCACGGTCGGGCGCGACTTTGGAGTCCAATTTCATCCAGAAGTTGAGACGCATCAGTTGCGCGACTGGTTCGATGCCGGCGATGAAGTCCCACGCGAACTCGGGTCGCGCGATCAACTTATGGCTCGAACAGAGATTGAAACACCCGCCGCCCGCGTTCGCGCGGCAACTTTGGTTGATCGATTTCTTGATCACGCATCACTGTAAGGAAACTCTGGCGCGAAGGTCATCACTAGGCTGCGAAGATGAGCCCCGCGTCAGTTAGTGAACGAAACGAAACGGTTCGGATTGAGCGGCCAGCAACGGGCGGGGGTGTGGGGCGTCTCGCCGACGGTCGAGTCATCTTTGTGCGTCACAGCCTGCCGGGTGAATTGGTGCGCGTGAGCATTAGTGAGAATGCCTCAAAGTTCTCTCGTGGCGACGCGGTGGAGGTCCTCGAGCCCAGTCCTGATCGAGTCCCTGCGCCGTGTGCGTACGCGCACGCGACAGGGTGTGGTGGATGCGACCTGCAACACGCATCGCACGATGCTCAACTTTCATGGAAGCAAGCACTCGTTAGAGAACAGCTTCGACGCGTCGCAAAGATTGAGTTCGATTTCGTCGTGGAACCCGCGAGAAACCAAGCGCAGGGTTCTCGAACTCGTTTGCGATGCGCGGTCGACGAGAGGGGTCGCCTGTGTCTTCGAGCTTCCCGTTCCCATGATCTCGTAGGAATTTCGACGTGTTGGATTGCCGATGAGGTTTTTAACGAGGCGTTCGCACGTCCTTGGCACGGAGCCGAGGAAGTTGAATTGCGAGCCATTGGTGAAGGCGAGCCGTTTGCTGTCGTTCACCGACAAACCCATCGTGGTTCGATTCTCGAGGTGTGCTCATTGCGTGGAGAACCACTTGAACCATCGACGCAATCAAGGGTTCGAGTTGGCGAACAGCACTATTCGGTATCGCCTCGATCGTTTTGGCAATCACACCGCGACGCCCCCGAGATGTTGCTGGGGGCCGTGACAAAGTCGCTCCGCGCCCACAGCGATGACCACGTCGTCGATCTCTTCAGCGGCGTTGGTCTCTTCAGTGTGCCCCTCGCAAGAATTGTCGGATCGAAGGGTCGGGTTACCGCCGTAGAATCGTCACCCTACGCTGTACGCGACGCTCGTCAGAATGCCGAAGGAATGGCCCACGTGCGGGTTCGTGAGTGGACAGTGAGTGCGCGAGCAATCAATGATTCGGTGAGTCCTGGCGACCTCGTCGTGCTCGACCCACCGAGGAATGGTCTTGCGAGGGGGGTGGTTCAAGCTCTCGTGCGCCGGGCTCCTCAGAGAATCGCCTACGTGTCTTGCGACGCGGCGACCTTCGCTAGAGACATAAAGGCCTTTCTCGAGGGAGGTTTTGCTCTGACGGATCTCAAGGTTTTCGACCTTTTCCCGATGACCGAGCACGTCGAGCTCGTGGGCTCCTTGACAAGGGTGGCCGAAGGGTAGAGAGTGCTGAGGAGGGCAGAACACCTCAGCCCTCGAGGGGGTTGGATATGTCGTTCAAGTTGGACCATCACCACCGCATGACTGCTCAAAAGCTGTTCAGTCACCCGCTCAATCACAATATTCAGTGGCACGACGTGTGCTCACTTCTTGCTCGATTTGGCGAAGTGCACGAGACCCATCGAGGTAATTGGGCGGTCACCATCGAAGGTGAAACAGTTTCCTTTGGTTCAACTCGCACGCGTGATCTCACCGAGGACCAAGTAATCAAAGTTCGTAATTTCCTCCGAGCCCTTGGTCTCACGAGAGACCAATTGAAGGCTGCGTAATTGTCGAGACAGTACCCTTTGAGCCGTGGCTGGCTCCCTTTTTCTCCTGCTTCCTCCATCGGAGGCAAAAGAGATCGGCGGATCCGCAATTCAGAACGTCGATACCTTTGGATTCGCGCTCGGCGATTCTCGCCGAGAAGTTCTCGAAGCAGTCTGTAATCGAATTCACAGCAGCGCCAGAGCGCATCAGGAATCTCTGTTTCACGCAAGAGGCGCTTTGCTCACTCGAGCGTTGGACTCATGGCACGAACTTGAATCGTCGCGTGCCACGTTCCTCCCGTCGTGGCGGCGATATCAAGGAACGGTATGGAAGCACCTCGATGCACCGACACTCGGTGAACATGAGCGTCGTCGGATCCTCATTCCAACGAGTCTGTACGGCATCAGCACCGGTGAAGATTGGGTGGCGGATTTTCGCTTAAAAATGAGCGCCAGCGTTGCTCCCCTCGGAAATATCGCGACGTTTTGGCGCGAACGACTCACCCCAGTGCTGGCCACGCACGTCAAAGGGGGAGTGCTCGTCAATCTCTTGCCCCTGGAACACGTTCGAGCCTTCGATGTCGCCGCGCTGGGACGCGACTGTGAGTTGCTTACGATCCACTTCGTCGCTCATGACGACAATCGCGTAGTGGGACATGATGCCAAAGCGGTGAAGGGTCTTGTCGCACGACATCTCTTGATTCACGGGATCGAGGAGTTGAGTGCGTTTTCGTGGCGAGGCTGGAACGTGCGCGAAATCTCTGGTGAAACATACGTCGTGGCACCTCAGTGAACTTCGTGATCACGCCAAGGCTTCACGTAACCTGAGAACGTGGAGACCCAAGACGTGCTCGTTGAACAACGGCTTCGTTCGGCGAATTTGTCCGTCGTTCTGGGGCTCGTCATCGTGATCGGCGCGAACGCGGTCGTCGTTGCCACGAAACTCGCTGTTCGCGCAGCGATTCCACCAGTGACCTGGCTCATTATGGGGCTTTGCGTTGTCTTCCTGCTCTTCTTCTTCGTCGCATCATTGAGCATTGTTGTTCGGGTCGTTCAAGTTGAGGGCGATCGGCGACTTGAGATTCTCTACGGTCCAGGGGGACGTATGCGACAGACGTTTCACTCTTCCGACGTTGAACATGCCTCCGCCCAACGACTGAGCGCCCTGCGTATGGGGGGTTGGGGATATCGGGGAAGTCTTCGTCTGTTTCGTCGCGCGGCGCTCGTCACCCGTGGCGGTGATGCACTGCTGCTCGAACTCACGGGCCATCGTCGATTCTGGGTAACGGTCGATAGCCCGGGAAGATTTGCCGAGTATCCTCGCCGAATAAATGGCTCGACGAGATTGGGCACGGCAAAGATAGCCAATGAAGGGACGAGCGTGAGTGACCGCAAGACGATCGGCATATTTGTTTTTGAACAGATGGAAGAACTCGACGCCGTTGGTCCGTGGGAGGTCCTACGGTATTGGACTCTGTACTTCCCCGATGACGGTTTTGACGTTCTGACATTCTCGAGTGATGGTGAGACGGTTTGTTGCGCCAAGGGGATGAGGATTGAATCAGATCGTTCATTTGGTGAACTCGGTCCGCTGGAGGTCTTGTTGTATCCAGGTGGCCAAGGAACTCGCGAGCACCTGAAGGATGAAGCGCATCTGGAATGGGTGCGGGCACGACGTGTCGCGACACCACTCATGACGAGCGTCTGTACCGGTTCGCTCGTTTTTGCTGCGGCGGGCCTCTTGGCGAATCGTCGAGCGACTACTCATTGGGCCTCGCTCGATTTGCTTCATGAGATTGATCCGAGCATCACTGTCGAATCCGAGGCGAGATTTGTCGACGACGGAGACGTCGTGACCTCTTCGGGCGTTTCGGCGGGTATCGACATGGCGCTTCATCTCGTCGCGAGATTGTCTTCACGAGAGCGAGCTCGTCAAGTTCGACGTGGCATCCAGTACGACCCCGAGCCACCGGTGTGATGGCATCAAAAATTGATTTGCTTCGTTTGCTCACGATGGTGAGTTCCAACACGGTGTCTCGATGAGAGAAGGTACGTGACCGGATCATGAGCCAGGATCTTCTTGATACCGAACGAAGTGTCCTTGTTGAACGCTGTGCCTGGACCCTCGTGTGGCTGGGTGTCACCGTGGCGGGCATCAATCTCTTGGGTTCGTGGGCCGACTGGCCAGGAAACGCCGTCGTATCGCCATTGCTCATTCTCACGGGTCTCGCTGGCGCGGTGTTTGTATGGCTTCCGTCAGGCACGAACAGTGAGGCACACCATGGTCTTGGCCTGCTCTGCGGCCCTCGTCGCCGCGGGAGTATCCCAAGGTGTGTTGATTGGATCGCGTCAGTTTTACTCGACCGACTCAGCGACCTTCGATCAGTTGGCGGCGCACCTTTTCTTGGGAGGTCATAATCCCTACGCAACGCCGTTGCGTGGAGCTTCCACTTTGCTGCATCCGACGGCCAACTATTGGACGTATCTCGCGAACGGGGGTCACGTCAATCAGGTTTCCTATCCCGCTGGTTCGTTCCTGTTTCTCGTTCCGTTCATCATTGTCGGTGTTCGTCATCTCACGACTGACTGGGTGGATCTGTTCGCGTGGCTATGGACGGGTTTTCTTCTGTACTTCATGGTGCCGCGATTCATGCGATGGATTGCGCCGCTCTTGGTGCTCTCGTCAGTCTTTCTCGTTCCTTTTTCCAACGGCGGCACCGACGCACTCTTCGTTCCATTTCTCGTGGTGGCCTGCTGGCGATGGGATCGTTACGGCGAGGGAATCCAAGCGGGAGCAGCCAGTTGGATCGGCCCGGTGGCGCTCGGTATTGCGTGCTCGATAAAACAGGGGCCATGGTTCTGCGTGCCCTTTTTAGTTTTGGGTGTGGCCTTGGAAGCCAAGGCAGCGGGTCGCTCTCCCATCGCGACGGCCTCGCGCTACGCCTTCGTTGTGGCTCTCGTTTTTCTTGCGATCAATGCTCCGTTCATTGTCTGGAACGCCCGTGCGTGGTGGCACGGTACGACACTGCCGTTCGCCCAGCCACTCGTCGCGAGTGGCTTTGGCGTCGTGACGCTGGCGGTGCACGGACTCACGGGCGGGGCCGTGCTCTCAAAACTGACTCTCGGTGGTTTGTTCCTCCTCGTTTCGCTGTTGTTGGCTTATGCGTTCTGGTACAACGAATGGCGACGGGCGTGGCTCTTCTTTCTTCCCATCGTTCTGATGCTGCCGAGCAGGAGTCTGACGAACTATTTGCTCGATTTCTTTCCGGCGGGTCTCGTGAGTGTCATTACCCTTAGAGCCGTGCCGCGACGGGTGCACAGAAAGTTGTCGGGCGCATTTTGCTCGTTGCTCGTGGCCATTCCCCTCATCGTCGCGGTGACCCTGGTCACCGAGGGTCTCACGTCGGCACCGCTCGAGGTGGAATCGATCAGCGCCACGGCGATCAATGACGTACACAGTGGGAATCAATATTTCCGTACGATCCACGTGACGGTTCGAAACAATTCGGACGACTCCTTGTCGCCACATTTCCTGGTCGACCAGGGCAAGACCGGCCTCGCCGGATTCTGGAGTGCGAGGGTCGTTCGCGGCTCACTTCCAGTGTTGGCACACGCGTCAACAACCCTCATTTTGACGCCACCTTCGTCTATTGAGACCCCGCTCCCCGGTGACTATTGGGTCCTCGAGATTTATACGGCGAACCCGACGGCATTGAGTACTTCAAGCCCGCAGCGCTGGAAGTAAGAGAATCATTGTGTTGGAATCACGGGCGTCGATGCCGCAACGCCGTTCGTTCACGCGAGATGAAATCATCTCCAACGACCACCGACGCGATGTTCGGTAGTCCGTGGAGATGCTGGGAATCGAACCCAGGTCCATCGGTACCTCAGTGACCATTCTCCGAGCGCAGCCAACAGAAGGTTGTAGGGAAGCCGCCGCTGCTGGCACCTGCGAAAGTCCTTAGTTAGCTAAGTTGTCCCATCGGGACCACTAACGAATCATGAAGGTAAGCCCCACATTATGACGCCCGATATCTAAACCGTAGGGCTGGGTCCAGGCGGACGTTGCTACCTAAGCAGCAAGCGCAAGCTGAGGCTTGGCGTTTATTTATTGTTTCCGGCTCTTTATCGTGGCTCCGGAGACCACGGCTCGCTTCGTTCACCTCGACAACCAATGTCGAAACCAATCATCCCCTCGTTGAGCGGCACCTTGTGTCACCGCCCACACATTGTACCGGACGAGACGCGCAATGGCTCAAGAGAATTTTTCGGCATTGCGCGCGACTCGGGCAATTTCGCGCTCCGCATCGCGTTTGGCGAGCGCTTGGCGTCGGTCTTGCTGCTTTTTGCCTCGAGCGAGGGCAATTTCCACCTTGGCCCTTCCGTCTTTGAAGTAGAGCTTCAAGGGCACGATCGTGAGGGGTTGGGTTTGGGTCTCGTCGTGGAGTTCTTTGATCTCGTGACGGTGCACGAGTAATTTTCGCCGCCGGTCGGGATCGTGACTCCCAAAGCCCACGGCGAACGCCCACGGAGGAATGTGCATCTGGAAGAGCCACAGTTCCCCGTCATCGATCCGTGCGTAGGCGTCAGCAATTTGGGCGTTTCCTTCGCGAAGTGACTTGACCTCAGAACCACTCAATACGATCCCGCACTCAAAGGTGTCCAGGATTTCGTAGTCGTAGCGGGCGCGACGATTGGTGGCGACCACACGGTCGCCACTGGTCGCTTCGATCTTGGCTTTCGCGCGACGTTCTTGCATCTGTTTGGCTCGAGCCACGACAACAGGCTAGTGACCATCGATCTCATCGTCGTGGGCCTAGGGTGATCGTGTGCTTTTCCTTACACAAGATCATCGAGATGCCATGATCGCGACGTGTGTTCGTTCCTTGCCCGACGAGGGTTGCGGACTCTTGCTCGGCACGTTCGAAGGCGACAACGCGCGTGTGCACGATGTCGTGGCGAGCGAAAACGTCGCTCACTCGGCGAAATTTACGAGATCGACCCCAAAGTGATGCTGAGAACATTTCGACGAGCTGACGACGAGGGTCTCGCGGTGCTCGGCGCATTCCATTCGCACACCCATTCGCAGGCGTTTCCTAGTCCGACTGACATCGCTCAAGCCCCAGACCCCTCTTGGCACTACGTGCTGATCTCCCTTCAAGATCCGACGAGTACCGTGCGTAGTTTTCGGATCGATGGCGGTGGCGCCCACGAAGAAATAGTCGAAGTTCACTAGGCTCGGCCAATTCGATGTGCTGAAACAAGAAGAGGTCTCACATGAATCCACACGCATTGACGCACGCAACGTTTCCGACATCGATCAATCTGGTCCTACTCGCGGTTCGAGTTTTTCTTGGTGCGATGATTTTCTCTCACGGTTTCGCGAAAGTATTTCGTGGCGGCAAGCTCCCAAGCACGGCACGATGGTTCGGAATCAATCGGCATGGGTCCCGCGCATGGTGCAGGCCGTTGTTGCGGCGGGTACCGAGATAGGCGCGGGGCTGCTCTTGGTGACCGGGCTCTTCAGCACTTTCGCTTCGGCGGCTCTCATCGCGGTGATGCTTGTGGCGATACTCACGGTCATCGCAAGAACGGCTTTTTCATCATCAACAAGGGTGGAGGGATTGAATACTGTCTCGCCATCGCGGTGTCGGCCTTGGTGCCGGGCGTTCTTGGATCAGGACGATATTCACTCGACGAGGTCTGGAACTTCGCCCAGTGGACGCCCGGCGTGCGACTCGTCCTCGTACTTTGCCTTGGCGTGGGAACGGCGCTCGCGCAATTGGCCGTGTTTTATAGGCCCTCGCGCGCCAGGGCGTGACACGCGCTCGAACCCTGGCGCTAAAGTTGACATAGTTAGTCAGGTTTTTGGCCACCACTCGAAAGAGAAGACATGTCGGCAGTTTTAAGAATCCCTACCGTGTTGCGGCCTTCGATGGGCGGTGCCATGACGTTGACCGTTGACGGAGACACGATTGGCGATGTCTTGAAGACACTCAGTTCGGACTATCCCGCCATCAAAGGACAGTTGTTCAACGAGGACGGAACGCTCCACCGTTTTTTGAATGTCTACATCAATGACGATGACGTTCGATACTTGGGTGGTCTCGACGCAATCGTGAAGAGCGACGACGAGATTACGTTGCTCCCGGCCGTGGCGGGCGGAGCCTTCGAGTGACGCGCTACGCGTCGGTGCTGGACCTCATTGGCAACACACCGATTATTGACGTAAGCGCTCTTTCGCCTAATCCCAACGTCACCATCCTTGCCAAACTCGAGGGTCGCAATCCCGCCGGATCCGTGAAGGATCGCGTGGCGCTGTCACTCATCGAAGCCGCCGAAGCGGACGGCATCTTGATCCCGGGCAAGCCCGATCAGATTCTGATCGAACCCTCCTCAGGCAATACCGGCATCGCGCTCGCGATGGTGTGCGGTCTGCGCGGGTATCACCTGAAAGTCGTCCTGCCGACCAACGTCTCTCCCGAACGACGACAACTCCTTCTCGCGTGGGGCGCCGAAATCATTGACTCGCCGGGCAGTGAAGGTTCAAACGGGGCGGTACGAATGGCTCAGCGTCTCGCCGCTGATCATCCTGAATGGACGTTTCTCTACCAGTACGCAAACCCGGCGAATCCTGCGGCGCACTATCGAAGTACCGGCCCCGAGATTCTTCGTGACGTGCCTGAGATCACTCACTTCGTCGCTGGTCTTGGTACTTCGGGAACGTTGATGGGAGTAGGTCGCTATTTGAAAGAATCCAAGCCCGGCGTGCAGATCTGGGCCGTCGAGCCGCCGAGCGGCGAGATGGTTGACGGACTTCGAAGTCTCGACGATGGCTATATTCCACCGATCTTCATCGACAACGATGGCGCGGCACTTCTTGATCGCAAGGTCGTGGTCCGTCCCCGGGAATCCATCGAGTGGACGAGACGGATGACTGAGGTTGGCCTCTTCGTGGGACTATCGTCGGGCGCCATTATGGCCGGGGCCGTCAAGTGCGCTGGTCTCCTTGGCGAGGATGCGAGCGCGACGATCGTGACCATCGTGTGCGACGACGGGTGGAAATACCTCTCCACCGGCGCCTGGAGTGACGATATTGACGACGTCGTCGAGCGCGCTAAGAAGATCATCTACTTCTAAGTGGTCGTCACCGTTCTCCACTACCGTGGTGGCACGAACTAGGCACCAAAGGAGTCCGATGGTAATCGAACGCGCTGACGGACGCGCCCCTGACGAGGCTCGCCCCTTGAGTTTCGAGCGTGATTTCACCGACATGGCGCTCGGATCGGTGTTGGTGAGCTTTGGCCGCACGAGGGTCTTGTGTACCGCGTCGGTGGAACAAGATGTGCCTCGGTGGTTGAAGGGCACGGGTCGTGGTTGGGTCACTGCCGAGTATTCGATGCTCCCGGGTTCGACACCCGAGCGAGCCAGTCGCGAGGCCGCGAAAGGTAAACAGTCGGGTCGCACCCAAGAAATCCAGCGACTCATCGGTCGATCACTTCGCACGGTGACGCGCCTCGAGTTACTCGCTGATGTTCAGATCACCGTTGACTGTGACGTGTTACAGGCTGACGGCGGGACTCGCACCGCTTCGATCTGCGGGGGATACGTGGCCTTGCACGACGCCATCTCACGTCTTGTTCAAGCGGGGACCATCAAGGAGCACGCTCTCAACGACCTCGTCGCCGCAGTCTCGGTGGGCATCATCGATGGTGTGGCGATGCTGGACTTACCCTACGAAGAGGACTCTCGGGCCGAGACCGATATGAACATCGTGATGACGGGCGATGGACGTTTCGTCGAAGTACAAGGCACCGCCGAATTGGCGGCGTTCTCACGCCGTGAACTCGATCAATTGCTTGATCTCGCTGCTCAAGGCATCGTGGGTATTCATGAAGCGCAGCGACAGCTCCTATCGGTACCGCCGCCCCCTCGTCTGCAGTGACCACGTTCGTTCTCGCGACCGCCAATGTGCACAAGGCGAGGGAGATGGAGGCGATTCTGAGTGACCTGGACGTCACGTTGCTGCCACGTCCCGAGTCGGTGCCCGAGATTGACGAGACCGAGGACACGCTCGAAGGCAATGCACTCTTAAAGGTTCGAGAAATCGTGCGCGCGACCGGGCACGCGGCACTCGCCGATGACACGGGTTTGTTCGTGGACTTCCTTGGCGGCAGGCCCGGCGTCAAGAGTGCGCGCTACGCCGGCCCGTCAGCGCGCGACGACGAGAACGTCAAGAAGCTTCTCGCTGAATTAGAGGGTGTGCCCGCGGCGCAACGTACGGCGCGATTCCGCACCGTCATCTGCGCGGGATATCCGACGGGCGAGTCGTTTTGGGTGGAGGGCATCCTCGAAGGGACCATCGGACTCGAAGCGCGCGGTGATCAGGGCTTTGGCTACGATCCGGTGTTCGTGCCCCTCGTCGACGGGCGTCGGACGCTTGCCGAGATGACGCCGAAACAGAAGAACGACATTTCGCACCGGGCACGGGCTCTTCGCGCTTTGGCCGAGGTTTTGCAGGAACGATAAGTTCGTTCACCAAGTGTTCACCTTTAAGGTGGAGGCGTGACGACGCGGACTGTGGCGATGTTCCCCTTGGGGATGGTGGTCTTTCCTCACCAGGTCATTGGTCTTTGCATCTTCGAACCGCGTTATAAGCAGATGCTCGAAGACGTCGCTCCGACGAGCACCTTTGGGACGTGTCTCATTGAACGAGGTTCTGAGGTCGGTGGAGGGGACAAGCGCACTTCGGTTGGCACCATTGTTCAGATTCGAGGTGTCCATCATCTCGCGGACGCCAAGACACTCATCATGGTTGAGGGCATCTCGTGTTTCGAGGTGGCGACGTGGTTGGCGGACGACCCGTACCCTCGAGCGCTCACCAATGAACGTTGTTGCGACGACGTCAGCGTCGAACCAGCGTTGTTGAAGTCAACGGAATCGGCGGTGCGCGCGTTGCGCAATCTCCAAAGTGAGGTCATGGCCGATCAATGCCTCCAGGCGAATTGTGAAATGGATCCCGATCCGAAAGTTCGCACGTGGCAACTCTGCTCGATGACGCCGATGTCAATCTTCGATCAGTTCAAGGTTCTCAGTTTGAGCAATCCGAACGATCGGCTGCGTCTCCTCGCGGAGATATGTTGCGAGCGTTACGGCGATTACGAGCGAATGCTCGCGAGCGATGTCTCATCGCCGCCGTTCGTCTAGCGAAGCTCCACGAGATCGACCACGAAAATCAACGTCTCCCCGGGGGCAATGACGCCGCCGGCACCTTGTTGGCCGTATCCCAAGTGTGAGGGGATCACGAGTCGGCGACGTCCACCGACTCTCATGCCCTGCACGCCCTGATCCCAACCCTTGATCACGTATCCCGCACCGAGGGGGAAACTAAAAGTCTCATTGCGGTCCCAGGATGCATCGAACTGTTCACCACTGGACACGCCCACGCCGACGTAATGCACGACGGCCGTGTGACCGGTGGTGGCTTCCTCACCAGTTCCCACGACGATCTCTTCAATGACCAGATCCTCCGGGGCGGGACCAAGGTGCGGTTCGACGAACGGTTTGTCAGGCACGATCGAGAACCTTAGTAGCGGCGCTCGCGTCCGCCACCGATCACGCGAACGTTGCGAGCTTCGCGGCCCTTGGGTCCGGTCGCCTCTTCGAAGGTGATCTTTTGGCCTTGACTGAGAGACTTGAATCCGTCACCCACGATGTTCGAGAAATGGATGAATAGATCGTCGCCCTTGTCGTCACTCGCGAAGCCAAATCCCTTTGAATCATTGAAGAAACTGACCGTCGCTTCGCTCCCGCGTGTACGCGCAGCGCCAGCGCGAGCACCAAAGCGGGAATCGCGTTGTTCGCCGCGTTCAGGTCGACTTCGTTCAGCGAACGTGCGATCACTGCGCGGTGCACGTTCTGCGCGCGAACTTCGTTCGTTTGACGTTCGCTCGGGACGCGTCCTCTCCGAAGAAGGACGCTCGGCTCGAAAGCCTCGCTCGGGTCGAGCGCCACGTTCGACACGCTCGGGTCGGGCACCTCGCTCGGAATAGCCGCGTTCGCGCTTTTCGAAGGTACGAGGGGTTCGATCGTGTTGTGTTGGGCGTTCGGAACGACCTTTGCCACCTCGGTCATCGACGCGCTCCGCAGCGACCGCGTCGTCAACGGCGCCCAATCGCACTGCTGATGCGTCTTCACGTACTTCAATGGACGAACTGAGTCCAAGGGCCTTTTGGAGGCGCTTCACTTGTCCGATGACATCCTCACCCACGAGTGAGATAACGGCGCCGGTGGCTCCCGCGCGTCCGGTACGGCCGGAGCGGTGCAGGTAGTCGGTTGCCTGGGCCGGTGGGTCGTAGTGCACGACAACTGGCATCAGGTCAATGTGTATACCGCGCGCGGCGACGTCGGTAGCGACCAGGACGCGGATCTGACCGCTCTTGACGCTACGCAAAGCTCGCTCGCGCTGAGCCTGGGTGCGATCGCCGTGCAGAGGGACGGCAGACACACCGCGTTCCTCGAGTTGACGTGCGAGTCGGTCTGCGCCGTGTTTGGTACGGGTGAAGAAAATTGCACGGTCATATTCTTCGACAATGTCAGCAGCGAATTGCGGACGTTGGTCACGAGGCACCCTCCAAAAGAAGTGGTCGACGTCACTGGGTGCTTCTTCGCCAACGACATCGTGAATGACGGCGTCGTTGGTGAACTCTCGAACCAACGACTTCACGTCGGGACCCATTGTGGCAGAGAACAACATGACGTGACGATTCGAAGGAGTAGCGCCGACGATTCGCCGCACCGAGGGCAAAAAGCCCATGTCAGCCATGCGGTCGGCTTCATCGACGACGACCGTAGCGACTGAGGAAAGATCGAGCGCACCCTGTTCGAGCATGTCCTCGAGCCGTCCCGGACAAGCAACGACGACGTCGACACCAAAATTCAGCGCCTTTCGAGCCACGTTGTACGAAGTGCCACCGTAGATGCAAATCACCCTGCGTCCTCGGTCGTCCGTGAGATTGGCGAGTTCTTTTTGCACCTGGGCGGCCAATTCGCGCGTCGGCACGAGTACGAGTCCCACGGGCTTGCGGGGACGGGCCTTGGTGAGACGAGCCATGAGGGGAAGGCCGAAAGCGAGGGTCTTACCCGAGCCGGTGGCGGCCTTTCCAACGACGTCGCGGCCCGCGAGGGCATCAGGCAGCGCCGCCTCTTGGATGGGGAATGCCTCGGTGATCCCGCGGGCGCGAAGGCGCTCGACCAGGTTCGAGGGCACGCCGAGGTCGGCAAAGGACATAGACATATGACTCCTACAAGTTGAGATGAGCCCAACTCGATATGTCACAGTCGAATCGGTCTCCACCGCGAAGTGCGGCCAAACGATGTTCCCACGCTAGCAGGTTCACGAGGTGTCGTGCCAACGACGTAGTGCGGGCGGAGGGACTCGAACCCACACTCCGAAGAACTGGTACCTAAAACCAGCGCGTCTGCCAATTCCGCCACGCCCGCAAGACACTCCAGCCTACGTGCTCAACCGGGGTATCAAGAGTCTCGCACGGTAGATTGGACGCATGATTACCTCTTCTATGGCCGACACGTTTGGTGCGAACGATCTCAATCAACGATTGCTTCGTGAGCGCATCGTCTTCTTGGGCTCCCAAGTGGACCAGAACACCGCGAATCGAATCTGTGCCGAGTTGTTATTGCTCGAGGCCGAAGATCGCGACAAGGACATAAGTCTCTACATCAACTCGCCCGGTGGCTCGGTGACTGATGGGTTGGCAATATATGACACGATGCAGTACGTCAATTGTGATATCAGAACTATCTGTGTAGGTATGGCCGCTTCAATGGGGCAATTCTTGTTGTGCGCGGGATCTCCCGGGAAGCGTTTTTCGTTGCCCCACAGTCGAATCTTGATGCACCAGCCGTCGATGGGTGGCATGCAGGGTCAAGCGTCCGACATCGCGATTCAAGCTGAACAGATTGTCTACATGAAGAGCCAGCTCGCCGAGCGTATTGCCTTTCACACGGGCCAAAGCATCGAGCGTATTGAAGCAGACTCGGACCGGGACCGTTGGTTTACCGCCCAGGAGGCACTGGACTACGGATTCATCGACGCAGTGATTGATCGTTCGGCTCTTCGTCAAGGGGTCTAGTGAACGACGCCACGTCGGCGGGGATCAAACGACGATCTCTTGACGACACCCCAGTTCGCGTGGTTAGCGCGCGCGCGAACTTGCGCACGAGACTGCGAAACTTGTGGTCTCGCCGCGAGCTCCTGACGAGTTTGATTTTTTCCGACATTCGAATCAAGTACAAGAATTCGACGCTGGGAATCTTCTGGTCGATGTTGTCGCCAGCGCTCACCTTGGGCATTTACGACCTGGTCTTTTCGGTCATTACCAAGAATGGCTATCCCAACTTTGCGCTCTACCTCTTCTCGGGTCTCGTGGTCTGGAACATGTTCATGACGGCCGTGAACATGGCGACCGGTGTGATCGTCGACCGCGCCGGACTGGTGAAGAAAGTTTCGTTCCCGCGTGAGATTTTGGCACTCGCGAACGTTGGAGCGGCGGTCGTATATTTCACGATCCAGCTCGGCGTTCTTTGCATCTTCCTGCTCGCGCTCGGACACGCGCCTGCGTGGGGATTTTTGTGGATCCTTCCGATATCGTTCGTGGCGCTGTACCTCTTGACCGCTTCGGTGGCCATCGTGATGTCTGCGGTAACGGTGTACCTGCGCGATATGCGTCACCTCATGGAAGTCTTGCTGCAGTTATGGTTCTGGCTTTCACCCGTCGTCTATTCATATCAACACACGATCTCCCAGCGCCTGCACGACCACGGCTTGACGTGGATCTACTTCTTGAATCCAATCACTCCGATCATCATGACCTTCCAACGCATTTTCTACGTGAAGACGACCGTCTTCTCAACGGTCCCTCCACATCCGGTGTTGCAGATACTTCCTAACTGGTCGATGTCCTCGTTTTTGGTCATGAACCTTGAGGTTCTGGGAATCATGGCGGCGCTGTTCCTCGTCTCGCTGATGATCTTTGGACGCCTCGAAGGAAACTTCGAGTCGGAGCTCTAATGACCATTGTCATCGACGTCGAAAATATCTCGAAGCAGTTCAAGATTCACCACGAGCGAAGCCAAACGCTTAAGGAGCGCTTGCTACACCCGAAGTCGGGTTCCAGCGAGATCTTTGACGCGCTCAAGAACATCAGCTTCCAAGTCTCGACGAATGAAACGGTGGGAATCCTTGGACACAATGGATCAGGAAAATCCACATTACTGAAGTGCATCTGTGGAGTCTTGCAACCAACGAGCGGACAGATTCGACTGCGAGGGAACCTCGCCGCGCTCTTGGAACTTGGTGCGGGGTTTCAAACTGAACTCTCGGGCCGTGACAATGTCTATCTCTACGGTGCGATGCTCGGTTTGTCCAAACGTCAGGTCGACGCCATCTTTGATGACATCGTTGCTTTCAGTGAGATCGAGCATTTCATCGACACTCAAGTCAAGTTCTATTCGAGCGGTATGTACGTGCGTCTGGCCTTTGCCGTAGCGGTCAACGTTGATCCTGACATTTTGGTCGTCGACGAAGTCTTAGCGGTGGGCGATGAGCGATTCCAGGCGAAGTGCTTTGACCGAATCAAGACGTTCCAGGAGGAGGGTCGATCGATCCTGCTCGTCACGCACCAGGCCGATCAAGTTCGTGCGCTGTGCGACCGAGCCATTGTGCTTGACGGAGGATTGATGATTGCGAATGGTCCGGTGCAGGATTCACTGCGGATATTTCGTGAGCACTTGCTCGAAGACGCGGTCGAGCATGATCACGTGGCGCACCAAGCCGACATCGCCATTGATTCGGTGACCACGCCATCGGGTTCTTTTGACGTTCGAAGCGGCGCGGGGTTGCACCTGGACGTCAACATCTCCTCGCACACTGCCTACAGCGGTAATTTCATGATGGAGATTTTCACGAGATCTGGACTTCTGGTCAGTCGCAGCGACGCTCAGGGTTCACCCGTCAATTTGAGGCCTGGCCAGAACTGCGTAGGAATCGATCTCGCCCAAATTCCGCTACTCGACGGGGTGTACGACATCAACGTGGGTGTCGTTGACGCTCACGGCACGGTGATGGCGTGGAAGGAACAGGCGGCATCGATGCAGGTCGCCTACAACGGACGTGAAGGTGGCATCGTCGAACTCAGCCCCACGATTCGCCAGATCTGATTAGTCGGAGGCTGACTTCAGTCGAGGGTACTTGTGAAGTGCCCCAACGCGACCAAGCTTGCCAACGTCGAATGGGTACGTCGCGCCCTTGAGCAATCGTCGGTCGCCCCGGGAATTTCCGTAGGCGTAAATCACTGGAGTCGTTTCATAATGACGTTGCTCAATCCATTCATCAAGTCGTCGCATCTTCTCGGCACCACGGCAATTGCGTCCGAGGTAGCTCCCCGTCAAGGCGCCACGCGCGTCGACGCCGAGTCGAGTGCCGATGGCTCCCTGCGCGCTCAGTGCCTCGGCGACGACTTCGACGTAGATCTGCGGAGATGCTGAGACGATGACGACGTCGTGACCCTGGGCGCGGTGCCAGTCCAGACGATTGAGGACTTTCGCCCGACCGGCGTGTTCGAGATGGGCGAGGGCGAACGTTCGAGACTCATCGCGCACTTCGTCGAGGTCGCGACCCGTCAGGAGCGCATGAAAGAGCCGTTCCTTGGCTCTATCGGCCCACGGTCCACTTCTGATTGCCCCAATCATCAGAGCGATACTGAGGGGAAGGGCCGCGCGGAAAACCGCGCGCGATCCAGCGATGTGGCGAAGCCAGCGCCACACACTGCCGCCTTCGGTGAGCGATCCGTCGAGGTCAAAGGCGGCCACCACTGGTGGCGAATTGGTCATGTCAACAGTTTCACAGGCGTAAGGCTCGCAGGGAACTAATTCCTATAAATCCAATCGGCATTTGCAAGATTCAGATTTTTTGGGGCTAAAGTGGTATGGCACAGTCAAGGGACTGGCATTTGCACGCTTAAGGAGCAAACACATGGCGATTCGCCTTGGTGACGTGGCCCCGGACTTCACCGCCGAGACCACTGAAGGAACAATCAAGTTTCATGAATGGCTCGGCGACAGCTGGGGAATTCTCTTTTCACACCCGAAGGACTTCACCCCGGTGTGCACGACCGAACTCGGTGCGTTCGCCGCACGCAAGGGCGACTTTGACAAGCGAAACACCAAGATCATTGGTGTCTCGGTCGATGACGTCGCGAGTCACGAAAAGTGGAAGGCCGACATCAAAGAGACCCAGGGAAGTGCTCTGAACTTTCCACTCATCGGCGACGAGAACCACAAAGTCGCTGACCTCTACGACATGATTCACCCCAACGCCAACGACACCTTGACGGTGCGTAGCGTATTCATTATCGGTCCCGACAAGAAGGTCAAGCTGACCCTCACGTATCCTGCTTCGACGGGACGGAACCTTGACGAAATCGTGCGCGTGCTCGACTCGTTGCAGCTCACGGCGGGTTACTCGGTCGCGACGCCGGCAAACTGGGTTACGGCGGCGACGTCATCATTGTGAACTCGATTACTGACGAAGAGGCGAAGACGAAGTTCCCCAAGGGTTTCAAGAAGCTGAAGGACTACTTGCGCGTCACACCTCAGCCGAACAAGTAATTAGTCAGCGACGTTGAAGGGCGGCCGCCCGAGGGCGGCCGCCTCGTCGCATCTCGCTTGAAAGAAAGAAGACAATCATGTCGAACACGTTCCGTCTCGCCGGCCACGACATTCACCGACTTGGATTCGGTGCCATGCGCATTACGGGTAAGGGAGTCTGGGGATACCCCAAGGATCGAGATGAGGCGCTCGCGGTGCTGCGTCGATGCGTCGAACTCGGCGTTGACTCCATCGATACCGCAGACTCCTACGGCCCTACGTCTCAGAAGAACTCACTGAGAAGCCATTCATCCTTACCACGACGTCAAGATCGCCACCAAGGCCGGACTCTTGCGCACGGGACCGACGCGTGGGTCCTTGTGGACTGCCGGCGTACCTGCGCCAGGAGTGTGAGATGTCACTTCGACGACTCGGACAAGATGCCCTCGACCTCTTTCAGCTGCACCGCATTGATCCGAACGTCAATCCCGACGATCAGTTCGGACTTCTGCGAACACTCGTGGACGAAGGAAAAGTCAAGGCCGTGGGGCTTTCTGAAGTGAGCGTTGATCAGGTCAAAGCCGCACGTGCCGTCGTCGAGATCTCCTCAGTGCAAAACATGTACAACCTGACGTCTCGAAAGAGCGAGGACGTCCTTGAATACTGCGAGCGTGAGGGCATTGGTTTCATCCAGGTTTCCGGTGGCGTCAGGAGAGCTCGCTCGCACCGGGGGACCCCTCGACAGGTGGTCGCACCGAACTCGGTATCAGGTCGCCCAGTTATCACTCGCGTGGCTCCTACAGCGATCGCCCGTCGTATTGCCAATTCCAGGAACGTCCCAGGTCGCTCATCTCGAAGAGAATTGCGCGGCCGCTGACATCACTCTTGACGCTGCAACTTTCGAAGCGATCAGCGCGCTCGGCTAAGACTTCTGCATTTGCTCTTGGAGCGCATCTCGCAGTTCGCGTTTGAGGACTTTTCCTTGCGGATTGCGCGGGAGCGCGAGGGTGCGAAAGAAAATGCGAGTGGGAACTTCGAAGTGTGCGAGGCGCTCGGCGACGTGGCGAGTGATCTCATCGGCTTCGACGGAGCGTCCGGGACGAAGGACGATCACCGCAGCGACCTCTTCGCCCAGGGTGGGGTGCGCGACGCCGACCACGGCACAGTCCGCGACGTCAGGGTGTTCAAAGATTGCTGCTTCGACGATGACCGAATAGATGTTCTCGCCCCCACGGATGATCATGTCCTTCGCGCGGTCAACGATGTAGATGAAACCTTCGGCATCGATTCGTGCGACGTCACCCGTGTGGAGCCAACCCTTCGTGAACGATTTTGCGGTGGCCTCGGGCTTATGCCAGTACCCGCGTACGACGTTGGGACCCTTGATCGAGAGTCTCCTACGACGTCGGGACCTCGGGGCAAGTCGGGCGCAGGCTCGAGCCCTTCGTAATCTTCGGGCACGATGGCGACTTCACACACTGGTACCGCCGTACCGCAACTAAGAGGTCGTTCCACGTAATCCGGCCGGTGTTCATGCACACCGCCGCCGAGGTCTCGTAAGGCCATAACCGTTACCGGGCTGACCCACAGGAAAAGCGGCTTGGATTCGCCGCACGAGCTCGGGTGGTGCGGGCGCTCCGCCGTAGGAAATCGAACGAACGCTCGAGGTGTCAAATTTTTTGAGATCAGGGTGATCTAAGAGCTGCATCGCAATGGTCGGCACGCCCCCAATGTTCGTCAGTCGTTCACTCTCGACCAGAGCCAGTGCTTTGCCGGCATCGAAGTGGTGCATCATGACCAACTTGCCGCCGGCGGCGGTGTTGGTCAACATGGTGGCGAGACAGCCCGTCGCGTAAAACAGTGGCACGTTGAGGAGACTCGCGTTCGGGATGCTCTTACCATCGGCATCGAGTTGCCCGTCCCAATCGCATCGCCGCCCGTTGTCCGATAGAACCAACTCATCAAATTCGTGATGGTGTTTCGGTGGGTGCCCACCGCTCCTTTGGGTTTACCAGTGGTACCAGAGGTGTAGAACATCGTCGCGTCGTCGTCGGGTTCGATCTCGACATCGGGCGGCGTGCCAGCGGGGTCGACGTCGCCAAGAAACTCTTCGTAGCCAACGAGTTTGATCCGGGCGTGCTTCTTATCGACGTGCGCGGCGCGTTTGGGTTCGTCGCTCAAGACCACGATCGTCGTCAGCTCGGGAAGATGGTCGAGCTGCTTGTACAGCCGATCAAGCCGCTCTTCGTCGACGAACAACACCGTTGAACCTGAGTCGGTGAGCCCGTAAGCGAGTTCCTCGCTCGTCCACCATGCGTTCAGCGGTACGACAACCGCACCGGTGATCATCGAACCCCAAAACGCACAAATCCATTGGGGAAGGTTCCGCGAGGCAATGGCAATCCGATCACCCTTGGAAATACCAAGATTGAGGAGGCGCGCGGCGAGTGCGGAGGCGATTCGATAGTGCTGGTCGAAAGAGATGCGATCGTCTTCGTAGACGAGGAAGTCCCGTTCGGCGTGGCTCAAGGACATGTCCAAGATCTGTCGAAGATTCTTGGGTGCGTGTTTCCACACCGACATCTCCACACCGTTGATAGTGACTCGTTCGGTCTCGAACATCTGACCTGGTGCGGTCATCTGTTCGGTGGCCTCAGCGAGAGTGAGGGGTGTTTCAGCCATGATGTGCGACGTTACTTGCTCGGGGCCGGTGGTGAAAAAAGCGTCTGACGATAGTGGACCAATTCGGCGATGGATTCGCGGATATCGCCGAGCGCTCGGTGATTGCTCGTCTTTTCTTCAAGCGAACTCAGTACTTCAGGATTCCAACGCCGAGCGAGTTCTTTCAGGGTGAAACGTCCACGTTTCGGTAGTGAAAAAAGGATTCCAAAGTGGGCATATATTCTTGCAGAAAACGTCGGTCGGTGCCGATGGAATTGCCGCACAGGGGGATCGTTCCGGGTTCGATGTTGTGGCCCCGAAGAAGTCGAGAGTTTGATTTTCCGCTTCCGCCATTGAAATCGATGAGGTCCTCACCTCGTCGATCAATCCCGACTTCGTGTGCATCTCGGTGACGAATTCACCCATCTCGGACAGTGGTTCCTCGCCGGCGTGGATGACGAGGTCGGGACCTTCTGCGACGATGTTCAAGTCGTCGTCAGTTAGAACCGTGGCAATCTCGATGATGACGTGCCGGTGAGGCTCAAGTCCCGTCATTTCCAAATCCATCCACACCAGCACAGTGCGACACTATCGAATCCGCAATGCCGAGAGAACGTGCCGGGTAGCCTTCGGCGTATGGAAATCCCCGTTCGTGTTCTCCGTTAGGACGCGATTTTGCCGAGTTACGCCAATGACGACGACGCCGGCTGCGATCTCTTTGCAGTCGAATCGTGCACCCTCGCCCCGCGAGGTGGGCGAGCGTTGGTTCCGACGGGACTCTCAATCGCGATACCTACTGGTCACGGAGGATTTCGTCCTTCCACGAAGTGGGCTCGCGATCAAACACGGTGTGACCTGTGTGAACGCGCCTGGACTGATTGACCCTGGCTATCGAGGCGAAGTCAAAGTCGCATTAGTGAACCTTGACCCCAAACTCGAATACGTCGTTCAACGGGTGACCGCATTGCGAACTCGTCGTGATGCCCGTCGATTACGGTGAGATTCTCGGTCGTCGACGAACTGCCCGCGACGCCGCGTGGCGAGGCCGGATTTGGAAGCACCGGACGATGAACAGCTACCTCGATCCACTCGACAGCGCCTTCATCTTGCTCGAAACGCCAGGCACCGCCATGAACATAGGCGCCGTCATTGAGTTGGATTTCGGTGATGTTTTAGATCCCAAGCAACGCTACGAGATGATTTCGACAAATATCGAAGCGCGTATCCACGAGATTCCGATTCTCACGAAGCGAATTGTTCGCGCTCCTTTCGATATGACGTGGCCGATCTTGGTATCCGACAAGAACTTTGACTTCGCCAAACACGTCCTGCGGGTCGCCTTGCCCGCCCCGGGTAATTCCGAGCAATTCGAACAACTCATCTCGAATTTTCTGTCCCAACCCCTTGCCGCTAAGCGTCCACTTTGGCAATTACTCGTCATTGAAGGACTCGAAGATGGTCGCGCCGCGCTGGCGCTGAAGGTTCATCATGCGTTGGCTGACGGAGTCTCCGGGGCTGAGACGTTCGCCAACCTTTTTGATATCTCACCCGAAGTTCGAGTGCCTGCACCACACGACGATCGTGAACAGGAGGATCGACCGATCACGAGCTCACTGGGAATCATCCGTTTCGCCCTTGCTCGTGTACGAGAACGACCCATGTTGATGATCGACAATCTCCGCTCCTGGAGTACGCGCATCTTTGAAATATCTCGAAGCGTTCTTCGAGTGGTCCTCATTCGACGAAGAAGAATCTCACGCCCGATCAACCGACAATCTTCCAAGCGCAAGGACGTCGCTCAACGGCACGCCCGGTATCGAAAAGGTGTACCACCGAACGCGCGTATCCTTGGCCGATGCGAAGCGACGGCGAAGGGCCAAGGCGCGTCAGTCACCGATTTCGTGTGGCGGCGACCTCCGGGGCGCTTCGGCGACTGCTCGTAGAGCGGGGCGAGGAATTCTCAAGAAGGACTGGTCGCCTTCGTACCGATCAACGTTCGTGGCGAAGGCTCCGCCGCCGAGCTTGGAAATCAAATATCGGGAATGTTGGTCGCACTGCACACCGACGTTGCCGATCCTTTGGAGAGATTGCGAGCCATTGCGAGTGATTCGTCAAAGACGGTTGGCGTGCAACGAGAACGACGGGCCAAAATCTTCCAAGACGTCCCCAGGGTTCTCGGGCCAACGTTGATTGCCTTCGGCGGCAAATTGGTTTCGGCGCTCAACTGTTTGATCATCTTCCGCCCATGGCGAATTTGATGATCTCGTCGGTTCCGGGACCCCCGATTCCGCTGTGGCTCAGTGGTCACCGAGTCGCCTCGGCGGCTCCGGTGGGTCCGCTCTTTGGAATCTTCTCGCTCAACATCACCGTTCTGGGCTTCGAAGACCACTTGGAATTTGGCCTTCTCGGGTGTGCTGAGACCATGCACGATCTGCTCCAGGTTGCGCGACCTGTTGACGCTCGAGGCGGCGGCGCTGATTGCGAGTGCTTCGTCATAAGGGCTTTGTTGGGGTCACGAAGCCCGCTAATATGGAGATTCACGCGGACGTAGCTCAGTTGGTAGAGCGCGACCTTGCCAAGGTCGAGGTCGCCGGTTCGAGCCCGGTCGTCCGCTCCAAGAGTTTGATATTCAGAACGGCTTCTTCACCGCTCCTTTCCTGACCTCGATGCGGGTCGCACGCGTGACGCGGGTTGATAATTGGGTCCCGCCGTCCGGTCACCCGTGCGAGCAGGCGCTCGCAAGGTGGTTCGGATTGTTTGGCAAATCTCCGCGATTGTTCATGGCCCAGGAGTTGCCAGATTATTGAGCTCAATCGGTCAGTTTCGTCTTCAACGCGCTGACGAAGTGCGAGTCCGGCTCCGTTGACTTCACGACCTTCGGCGAGACCTTTCCCGCATATCCAGAGACCAAAGCGATTGCCGAAAAGTCAGTGTTGGCCGCCAATGGGCCAGGCATGGCGACGGTTGCTCTCCGCCCTCACCTGATCTGGGGACCGGGGCTACCTACATCTTATCCCACGCCTATTGAACAAAGCCCGCCAGGGGAAACTACGCCGCATCGGCCCCGCCATGAAAAAAAGTTGACGTCGTTTACGTTGACAATGCGGCTTATGCACACATTCTCGCGGGTGAGCGGCTACAACCGGGCTCTCCAATTGGGGGCAAAGCCTATTTCATTTCCCAAGGCCAACCGGTTTTGCTCTGGGATTTCATCAATCAAGTTCTTC
>CAWICL010000073.1:0-24787 GCA_963834545.1 uncultured Acidimicrobiaceae bacterium
ACGGCGTCGGAGCCGCCAAGAAGTGCACGTCGACCCAAGTCTTCGAAGTCAAGCTCCTTGGGACTATTCAGGGTGTCCTGGACTGGTGCGACCGATTCGACCGTGGAGTCTCGAGCCCGCAGGTCGATCGAGAGGGACCGTCTCGCCTTCATTAGAACACCGGTGGTGCCCCGCATCGCCAGTAGCCATTGGAGCGGCCAAGGACGCGTAGTGAGTCCTCCTTGAAGTCAAGGATCAACGCCGTGTGTTCGTCAACGCCCAGGGTTCCCACGTGTTCGGGAAGCTCGGACTCCATCAACGTGAGGCGCCGTCTCCCGAGGTAGCAACAACTCGTGTCGTAATTGCCGCCCTCCGCGTTATCAAAATGAGGGATGACGACAGCGTCAAGTCCGAAGGGCTCTAACAAGTTAAGACCTTCATTCCAATACGGTTCGACTCCCACCTTGTAGATCTCGTAGATCGGCGGACTGAAGGCACCGATCGTCGCCGCGGCCGCCGAGGAGAAGCACAGGGTGCCGTCGTTTGAAAGAACGTGTCGCAAGTCGGAAGCAAGGTCCAGGGGAATCCACTTGGTGCGTTGTGTAACTGGGACTTCCCGGTTTCCAGCGAAGAGCGTAGTTCGCGCCTCGAACGTCTTGTTAAAGATCGACCGACCGAGTTCATCGGACGCAGCGAAATTCGTGAAGTGAAGTGGCTTCACCTTGACGAGCAGCGACGTCTCGAAGTAGCTAATCAATTTCTCGGTCATCTGGGGCGCGTCTCTTGGAAGCCGTAGGCCGTGTCGATGTTCACCGCGCGGATATCGGTTCCGTGCCGGAAAAGATCTCACGATGTCAATCTTGGTCATGCCAGGGGCGGATCTCTCTCCGAGCCGAGAATCGCGAGAACGCCCTTGCTCATATAGGTATCGTACCGGTAGGGCTGTCAGGTGTTGCCTGACTTTGACTAAGTTGGAACCATGACTGGCGTCGTCTTTCAGGTTCGCGAGCGTTCCCGCGGCAACGTGACTGCTTCGATGATGCTTTGGGCGGCGTTGATGGCGGTGATTTTCTTCTTTCAGGAGACCCACTGGTGGACGCCGCGTCACGATCTCGTAGTGGTCCGGAGTTATCGTGACCGCGCTCTTCGCGTGCGTACTGGGATGGCGTCGCCGTGTGGCCGCGGTCTTGGTGGCCCCGTTCGTGAGTTGGATGTTCGCCTGGTTCGCACTCTGGGTCGGTGCGATGGTTCGCTACGGATTCTTCGACGAGACTATTTCGCCGGACTCTTCCTGATCACCATTGGCTGGATCGTGATTGATTTCAGCGAATTCGTGGGGCTCGGTGTCGTCGCGATGCTGGTCCGGATACTTCGAGGGGGATAGCCTCGTGAAGGCCCGAAGGTCGTGGTCTTCGGCCCCGACGAGCATTAAAGCAGTAATCCTCTCCTTAGAGAAACTGTTTTCGCAGGCGGTTAAGTTCTATTCGCCGGATACGTCCTTAAGATCGGGCGAGCAGAAACGCACCGACGTCGCGAGCGGCCCACCAGGGGAACTCGAGATGTTCGCTCCAGGTAATCTCTGTCGCCCCACGCGTTCATGCAGCGTCATGCTCCCTCGACCCCGTGAACACACCACGGTGTTCTATGCCCATCTCGCGGTTCTCGACCCACGACGTGACGATCATTCGATCACGCGTCACGAAGGGTCCGACTTTTGGTCACGCAGACAAAACTCGTGCCCAACCCTTCTCGTTGGTTCGTTTTCAAAAGTGATTGATTAGCGTCCAACATGGGAATTGACGTGGCAATAGATGTGTCACAATTCTTCCCGACCTGCGCGAGCGCGCGGGGAATGACCACACGCACGCAGATTGAAGGGAGTGCCACGAAATCAGTACCGCTGCGAGTCGGCGCCATTCTTCGAGCGTCGTCGCACCGAGGTTCTCTCCGAGCACCTGGAGACACACGTGATCCGCTCCAGCGCTGCGGTGCTCATCGACCCTGCGTCAGGATGGCGGTCTCGTCACCGTGTACGACCATGGCTTCGCAAAGTCGCGTCGAGCCACCGCGGACGAAGTCTTCATCGTCAAAGCCCTGACGTCGCCAGCTGTTGCGATAGTTATCGAGTCCGGTGTAGACCTCGAGGTGTTCGTGGGCGCGGCGCGGATACTTCGTCACGGTCGTGACCGAGTACGACCGCTTGTTCGACGCCAATGAAAGCGTCGCCGACGATTGCTCTCGCCAACGAGGTGTGCTCGGGTGTCACCAAATAGGGCAAGACGCCATCGGCCAGCGTGGCGCCGAGTTCGAGCATCTTGGGACCGAGTGCGGCGATGACGCGCGCGTACTCGTGCGGGCCCTCGTTCGCGAACATCGGTGCCGTGTCCATATTTTCGAGGTACTGTCGCATCGCGGTATAGGGGGCCACGTACTCGTGACCGCGAAGCTTCTCCACGAGGGGACGGTGACTCGCACCGAGACCCACGATGAAGCGGTCCTCGTAGGCGGCGTTCAAGGTTTTCGCGGCGTTCGCCATCGAGACCGCGTCGCGCGCCCAGATATTTGCGATACTGGTACCGATCTTGAGCCGCGACGTACCCGCTAACAACAGACTGGCGTTCGTCAACGACTCGCGTCCCCAGGCTTCGGGCACCCAGAGCGCCGCGTACCCGAGAGACTCGATCTCGCTCGTCATTTCGCCCACTTGCGTCGCCGCCACGCTCTCCAGGGCGCCAGACCAGATTCCCACGGTGCCCTGAAGTTCCGCCAAGGTGTGGGGCACGGGTTTCACGTGGGTCAGCCTAGGGCCGGTTCGCTCGTGGCGACGTAGCGATAAGAATGGGTAATGGTCTATGTGGTGGCGGCGTTGTCCGCCTGGTTCGTCCTCTCGGCGCTGACGGCACTTCGCCCAGGACGTCGGGGCATCTTTGCCGCCCTGGCCTATCCCGTGGGCTGGGCCGCTGGTGAACTGCCCGTGCAGGCAATTGTCTTGGAGGGGGCACTTCTCGGGCTCCTCGGGTGGTGGGGCTGGCCGCGAACGAACTGGCTCGGCGTTCTCGTTCTTGTGCTCGGGGCAATCGTCGTGTTGGAGAACCTGCTTCTGATCGTCATTCAGTTTCTAGCTCGTCGCGTGGTTCGACGCGCGATGTTGCAAGGCCCTCGCGAACCACTTCATTTGCCACGCCCTAAGGATGACGCCTTTGGCGCGTGGTGGCGAACGATGCTGCAGATCCCGTTTCATCCGCGCGATATGCAACTGATCCACAACGTCGCCTACGGTCCCGCACCACGCCACCGCCTCGACGTGTGGCGCATGTCGACCACACCCAAGAATGCCCCCGTGATTTTTTACATCCACGGGGGTGCGTGGACCTTCGGGGACAAACGCGAACAAGGTCGTCCCATGCTGCACGAGTTCGTGCGTCGTGGATGGGTCGCCGTGTCGTGCAACTACCGGCTCGCTCCTCGCTTTCCCTGGCCCGCCCAGATCGAGGACGTAACACGAACGCTCAGTTGGATCAAGAAATACGTCAGCACCTACGGCGGCGATCCCGATCGAGTGGTCGTTGCGGGCGGGTCGGCGGGTGGGCACCTCGCGGCTCTTCTCGCGCTCAGCGCCAATGATCCGACCTGGCGACCGCACGACGTCGAGGGCGTCGAGGATTGGAGCGTGCGAGGCTGCATCTCGCTCTACGGCGTCTTGGAGATGACGGGCGATGAGTCGCACTGGCACGGACTGGGCAGGGGACTGCGCATCTTGCTCGAACAGCGTGTCGTCCAGCGTTCTTACGAGAACGACCCTGCGCTCTACGAAGCCATGTCGCCCTATCACCGCATCACGCTGGACGCCCCACCATTTCTGGTCATCCAGGGCGGCAATGACACCTTGGTTGACGTCAACGTGGCGCGCGACTTCGTTGACGAGTACCGGCGACGGGCGCTTGATCGGATCTACTACGTGGAGTTGCCCTTCACCCAACACGCCTTTGACGTGTCGGCGAGCCCACGTACCTCGGCGATGGTCCGTGCGGCGGTGGCGTTCGCCAACTCAGTCGTCGAGGAAAAGTCATCGATCGAGTCGTCGTTGCTCGCCAGCTACCAGGTCCCGCCCACCGAGTTGTTCGTCGATCTCTCGTCGAGCCGCCGGGTGCCAGCGGTCGAAGCGGCGAAGGAACTCGGTCCGTACTGGGTGCTCAGCGCTGACAATCCGCGTTCGCGCCAGTTGGACGACGCCTCAAACGAGCGGCGCCGCGTCGAACTCGACGAGGTGTTGGCGCTACACGGCATCGTACGTCGCACGAGTATTGCGCGCGATGTTTCGGGACAATGGCCCGACGAGCACGGTTTCGCCCTCTTTGGCACGAGCGAAGCCTTCGTGCGACGACTGGCCCAGAGCTTCGACCAGTACGCCTTCTACTTTGTTGATGACGTGCAGGTTCGCGTCGAGTTGACCGACAGCGAAGTCCTAGGAGACGAGCGTTACGTCCACTGAGATTTCTTCAGCGGTTTCGTAGGTGAAGGACTGCACCGTGCCGGCGTCTTGTAGATCGCTTTCGCCGTTGCGCAGCGCCTCGATCCACTCAGCGGGACCCCTCAGGGCGAGTAGAGCCACCTCGGCGCGCTGGGAGACCTTCGCGGTACTCTTCTCTCGGCGGATGGCTTCGAGGGCGTCACTCACGCCTTGGTAGACGAAGCCGGTCCGACCGGTGTTTCGAGCCCGTCGAGTTCCTCAACGCTCGGCCAGCGTCGCGTGATGCACCGACGTGTCGTGCCACCAGCGCCAGACCTCTTCGGTCACGAAGGGCAGGAACGGGGCGAACAGGCGCTGCAGGATCGAGAGCGCGATGGCGAGCGTCGCGCGCGCCGACTTCGTCGCGGCGGCGTCGGCGCCGCCGTAGGCGCGGATCTTGACCAGTTCGACGTAGTCGTCGCAGAACGACCAGAAGAACGCCTCGGTGCGCTCGAGGGCGCGCGCGTAGTCGTAGTTCTCGAAGTCGTCGGTGGTCTCGGCTGATCAGTTGGCGAGCAGCGCGAGCAGGTCCGGTCGAGCGGCTCGGTGACGTCGGCGACGCCCGGGAGCGCCCGTCCGTCGAGTCGGCCGAGCACGAACTTCGAGGCGTTGAGGATCTTGATCGCGAGGCGACGTCCGATCTTCATCTGGCGCCTCGTCGAACGCGGTGTCGGTGCCCGGGCGCCCGCCCGCCGCCCAGTAGCGCAGGGCGTCGGCGCCGTGTGTCTCGAGCAGTGGCATGGGCGTGACGACGTTGCCGAGGGACTTGCTCATCTTCTTGCGATCGGGGTCGAGGACCCAGCCCGAGATGAGCGCGTCGCTGAAGGGCAGGCTGTCGAACTCGAAGTGGCTGCGCACGACCGTCGAGAACAGCCAGGTGCGGATGATCTCGTGGGCCTGGGGCCGCAGGTCCATCGGGAAGACGCGATCGAAGAGGTCGGCGTCCCCCAGCGGCCGACGATCTGCGGGCGAGAGCGAGCTGGTCGCCCAGGTGTCCATGACGTCGGGGTCGCCGACGAAGCCGCCGGGCAGGCCGCGTTGGGTCCTCGTCGATAACCGGCGGGGACGTCACTCGACGGGATCGACGGGCAAGTCTTCGCTCGTCGGCCAGGATCGGGTCGGTCGAAGTCGACTTCGCCGTCAGCTCGTCGATGGGGTACCAGACGGGGAAGGGCACGCCGAAGAAACGCTGGCGAGAGATGTTCCAGTCGACGTTCAGTCCCTCGACCCACGTCTGGTAGCGGTGCGCATGTAATCGGGGTGCCAGTCGATCTCCTCGCCGCGCGCGAGCAGCTCGTCGCGGTGTTCGAGCGTCGCGACGAACCACTGGCGCGAGGTCACGATCTCGAGCGGACGCTCGCCCTTCTCGTAGAACTTGACCGGGTGGGTGATGCGCGCAGGTCGCCAATCAGCGCTCCGCTCTCGCCAAGTGCGTCGACGACGCGTCGCGCGCGCCTGATTGACAGTCCTGCCCTCGAGCTGCAGCGTAGAGCGCCCTCGCCGCTCGGGGTCGCGCGTTGGCCAGCTCTCGCCCTCGAAGTCGCCGGCAAGGAATCGTCCGTCGCGGCCGATGAGCGTTCTCGTCGGCAGGGATAACTCGCGCCACCACATGACGTCGGTGGTGTCGCCGAAGGTGCAGATCATCGCGATGCCCGTGCCCTTTTCGGGATCGGCCAGTTCGTGGGCGAGGACGGGCACCTCGACGCCGAACAGCGGGGTGACGACCGTCGTGCCGAAGAGCGGTTGGTAGCGAGCGTCGTCGGGAGTGCGCGACGAGCGCGACGCAGACTGGCGAGCAGTTCGGGGCGGGTCGTGTCGATCTCGACGCTGCCCGCTGGCGTCGGCTGCGGTCGAAGGCGATGCGGTGATAGTGCGCCGGGTCGGTCCCGGTCCTCGAGTTCGGCCTGGGAGACGGCGGTTCGAAAGTCGACGTCCCAGAGGGTCGGGGCGCGTCGGCGAGTAGACCTCGCCGCGGTCGAGCATGTGCAGAAACGCGCGTTGGGAGATCGCCTGGGCCTGGTGGCGAGATCGTTGAGTACTCGAGGCTCCAGTCGACGCTGAGAGCCCAGGTGCCGCCACAGCTTCTTGAAGGCCAGTTCGTCCTCGTTCGTGAGTTCGATGGCAGAGCTCGACGAAGTTCTTGCGCGAGACCGCGACTTGGTCCTTCGCCGGGTTTCTCGGGCGGGACGAAGTTCGGGGTCGTAGGCGAGCGAGGGGTCGCAGCGTACTCCGAAGAAGTTCTCGACGCGCCGCTCGGTCGGCAGGCCGTTGTCGTCCCAGCCCATCGGATAGAACACCTGCTTGCCGCGCATGCGCTGGAAGCGCGCGACGAGATCGCAGTGGGTGTAGCTGAAGACGTGTCCCATGTGCAGCGCACCCGACACCGTGGGCGGCGGGGTGTCGATCGAGAAGACCTGCTCACGGGTGGCGTCGCGATCGAAGCGGTAGGTGCCTCGTGGTCCCAGGCGTCGATCCACGTCTCCTCGATGCCGTCGACGGTGGGCTTTTCGGGGATGACCCGTCGACGTGCTGGGCGGTGCGTCTTTCATGGTTGGCGTAGTTTAGAACAGTGATTCGCCTGCTATGATTCTGCCCACGGTGAGGTGCGCGAGCTCGGCACTGCGCGAGCCGGGCAGCTCTCGATGTACGTGTGCGGCCCGACGGTCTACGACCTGCCGCACCTCGGCCACGGTCGCTACACGCTGGTCTGGGACGTGCTGCGACGTTGGCTCACCTTTCGCGGCCTCGAGGTCACGCTACGTCTCGAACATCACCGACATCGACGACAAGATCATCGCGCGGGCGCTGCGAGGAGCGCACGACGAGCCCGAGGTCGCCCGACGCTCGAGGCCGCAGTGGTGGGACGCGATGGACCTGCTCGGCGTGCTGCGGCCCGACGAGACGCCCCACGCGACCGAGTACGTCGCCAGATGGTCGACCTCATCGCGAGCTGCTCGACGAGCGGCGTCGCCTACGTGACCAGTGACGGCGTCTACTTCGACTACGTCGTCGTCGCCGACTACGGGCTGCTCGCCGGCCAGCCCCTCGACTCGCTGCGCGCGGGCGCCCGCGTCGAGGCCAACGAGCAGAAGCGTTCGCCGCTCGACTTCGCCCTGTGGAAGGCGCGAAGCCGGGCGAACCGAGTGGGCGCGCCCTTCGGCGCCGGGCGGCCCGGGTGGCACACCGAGTGCGTGGTCATGTCGCTCGAGCTGCTCGGCGAGGACTTCGACCTCCACACGGGCGGCTTGGACCTCAAGTTCCCCCACCACGAGAACGAGCGGGCCCAGGCCGTCGCGCGCGGGCCGGGCCTTCGCGCGCCACTGGGCCCACAACGGCTGGGTCGAGGTCGAGGGCGAGAAGATGAGCAAGTCGCTCGGGAACTTCACGTCGCTCACGGACCTGCTCGGCCCGTCCGACGCGCGCGCCTACCGGCTGCTCGTCCTGCGCTCGCACTACCGCTCGCCCATCGAGGTCACCGCGGCCACCATCGCCGACGCCGAGCGCGCCCTGGCGCGGCTCGACGCCTTCGCGCGGCGCTTCGAACTGCCCGGCGCTCGCCGGGCGACCGCTCGTGCTCGCGACGATCATCCCTGGGAGGGCCCGCGCGGCGCTCTTCGAGGCGGTCGGCGCGGCGCTCGACGACGACCTCGACACGCCGCTCGCGGTCGCGCTGCTCTTCGAGGCGCTCGCCACGCGCGAACGCGGCCGCGGACGCCGGCGAGATCGGGGCCCGGGAACTCGCCGAGGCCGTGAACGCGCTCTTTGGGGCCCTGGGCCTCGCGCTGCGATCGGTGGGCGACGAGTGGACGACCAGAGCGGACCTGGTGGCGAGCGCGTGACGCGCGCGGAAGAGAAGGACTGGGCTGAGGCGGACCGCCTGCGTGACGAATTGGTCGACATTGGGGCTGGGTGGTCGAGGACTCCGCCTCGGGCACCCTGATTCGACGGCCCTAAAAATATTTGGAGGACGTCGCGTTCTACCATGTAGCCTTGTGGTTGAGGTTGCCGTTGTGGTTCCCTCCGGAACCGGTGAAAGTCGATTCCAAAGAAACAAGGAGGCCCACAGTGGCTGTAGGAACCGTCAAGTGGTTCAACGACGAAAAGGGCTGGGGATTCATCGCTGTCGATGGCCAGCCCGACGTCTTTGTGCACTACTCGGAGATTCAGGGTGAAGGTCGTAAGACGCTCGTCGAAGGTCAGACCGTTGAGTTTGACATCGAACCGGGCGATCGTGGCCACTCGCCAAGCGCGTCGTCTTGAACTAACCAAATCATCTAGTAGTGACCAACCGCCGCCTTCGGGCGGCGGTTGTTCTTTTTAGCGCCAGTCGCACGTAAAGTACGTGTGAGGTTACTCACCGGTAACCGCGACGACCGCTAAGGGACGACGCAATGGCGACTTCTCGATGGAACTGAACGACGACCAGAAGACGATCCAGGAGTGGGTCCACGGTTTCGCCGTCAACGCGATGCGCCCGATCGCCGCACGAGTGGGACGAGCGCGAAGAGACGCCCTGGGAGTTCATCGAAGAGGCGGCGAAGATCGGCATCTACGGCTCGACTTCATGATGAACGCCTTCGCCGACAAGACCGGGCTCTCGTTGATGATCGCGACTCGAGGAGCTCGCCTGGGGCGACGCCGGTCTCGCCATGGCCCTCATGGGCACGTCGCTCGGGGTCGCCGCGATCGTCGCCAACGGCACGCCCGAACAGCAGATGGAGTGGGTCCCCCAGTGCTACGGGACGCCCGACGACATCAAGCTCGCGGCCTTCGGCGTGTCGCGAGCCCGACGCCGGCAGTGACGTCTCGTCGCTACGCACACGCGCGGTCTACGACGAGGCGACCGACGAGTGGGTCCTCAACGGCACCAAGACCTGGATCACGAACGGCGGCATCGCGAACCTGCACGTCATCGTGGCGTCAGTGGATCCGGCGCTCGGCAGCCGGGGCCAGGCGTCGTTCATCGTCCCCGAGGGCACCAAGGGCATCCGCATGGGCCAGAAGTTCCAGAAGATGGGCATTCGTGCCTCCACACCGCCGAGGTCGTCCTCGAGGACTGCCGCGTCCCGGGCGCTGTCTACTCGGCGGCAAGGAGAAGCTCGACGAGAAGTTCGCGCGCGTTCGCGAGGGGAAGCATCCTCGAGTCCAGGCGGCGATGGCGACCTTCGAGGCGACGCGACCCGCCGTCGGCGCCCAGGCCCTCGGAATCGCGCGCGCCGCGTACGAGTACTCGCTCGACTACGCCAAGGAGCGCAAGCAGTTCGGTCGTGCGATCATCGAGAACCAGGCCATCGCCTTCAAGCTCGCCGACATGAAGATCGCATCGACGCCGCGCGCCTGCTCGTGTGGCGAGCGTCGTGGATGGCGGCGACGCGAAAGCCGTTCTTGAACGGCGAGGGCTCGATGTCCAAGCTCTTCGCCGGCGAGACCGCGGTGAAGGTGACCGAGGAGGCGATCCAGATCCTCGGCGGCTACGGCTACGTCCGTGAGTACCCGGTCGAGCGTTGGCACCGGGACTCCAAGATCTACACGATTTCGAAGGGACCTCTGAGATCCAGCGACTGATAATCTCACGTGCCATCTCAGGAGTGCACATTCGCTGAGGAGTATCACGACGGTTTTTCGGAGAATTGATTCGTCGATCCACGCGCTGCAACATTGTTTGGGAGCGTTCACCGCGGTGGGACTTTGCGCTGTTTTGAATCTCGTTTGATGCACTTCGGTACACTTCGCGTGCGAGTTCACGACTTGCGAACGACACCGGGCCTTTCACTTGGACTCAACAACGAAGACACAAAAAGTGTGCCCGTCCAAGTCAGCGTAAACACGTAGCGGTTCTTCAATTGCGTTTGATCGATCGAATCGCAAAGTGCCACCTAACGAAAGAATTTTCGAATGGGCCGTGTTCAATTGCTCGACGTTTCGAACCATCAAATCAAGATGCAACTGCTGGGGCACTCTCGAATCTGGCCACGTAGTTGTCGTCAACTCTGCGACCTTTTGAAAAGCAAGGCAAGGTTGACCCTCGAAAGTGAGAAGGTTGAGCCAGTCTTGACCCGCGATGTCTTCCTCACCCACACCCGGGGGCTGATGACCCTCACGGTACGTAAGACCAAGAAGTAGACGCCAGAACTCGGCGCTCGCGCGAGGGTTCGTTGAGTCCAAGACGACTTGGCGCAGTTGCGCGACACCTTCGTTGTCCATGGAGTCCATCGTAATTTCGCAATTCTTCCACCACGGTCAAAGGGCTCGATCTGATAGGACTCTTGCCCTCACGCTCACTCGTCGGTGGCTGAGGGCAAATTCATTGCGTCGAATCTTCGACATCACTGTCCGCCGTTACCTAGAGATTTTGTGGGCCGCATCGAGAAGCGGCACGAGGTGGTGACGGATTTGTCGTTTGACGTCGTCGAACGAGGGAACCTCACCAGCCATGTAATCGTGAAGTTCCTCGTGCCAGCGATCACGGTATGCGACCATACGTCGCTCGAATTTTGTGGACCAGGCTTGAGGCAACGTACGCTGCCTGCCACGTCCCAAGGCATTCTCTGTCTTGCGCAAATAGAGGTACCAGGCTTCGAGTGGAACGACATGGTCGCCATCGAGCAGTTGGTGCAGGTCGTACAAGTCGCGGCACTGTACGCGCTCGGTAACGCAGCGCACTTTCTCGGCGGCGACTTCTGTAAGGGTGTAGCCGTCAATCGTGACTCCCTCGGAAGGTCCGGCCATCGTTGCTGCACGTTATCCGCGTGTGCGACTCGACGACTCGTCGTCGGAGATATCGAGGCTTGATCTTTCGCTCCTTGGCGCCCAGAGGTCCGACTAGCTCACAAAGGTCGCACCGTGTTGTTCACCGGATCACCTTCAGCACGGGTAGCTCCAATCGCTCGCGACAGATTTCTGTGGCGTCTGCCACAAGGTCGGTGGCCTCAGCATTGGATAGGCCGTCGACCGCCGAGAAGTCGAGATCGGCGGAGTACCGGTAGTTATCGAAGTAGCAAAGTCGAAGCAGTGTGCCACCCTTGAACACGAGTCTCGAGTCCCCAGCGGCGCCGATTGCCGCGCAGACATGAGCAAGGACGTAATCACGCTCGATGACTTGGGCAGAGATTTTCTCATCGTTGGCACGTTGGGTTATGAAGCCTTTGGTAATCATGCGTTCACACGGCCTCGAGTCGGACGCCGCATACGGCCATGCCACTCCCCACTTCTTGTCCACCCATCCACCTAGCTCCTGGCGCTGCGGTCCAACTCAATTAGTGAGCGCCAAGACGGTGGTTCCAAGCCCCGACCCACGGGAAGCGACAATCGGGTCGCTATCGATCCGATTCGGCGATACGCGGGCTCGGCGTTGAGCTCACGAGTGAGGTCTTCTATTCCCGTGACGTGGTCTGCGGTCGCGAGGGCCTCAGCCACGCGAGTCGCACCACCGACCATTTGGGGACGCGACGCCGCGTCGAGCAGCGCTCGCGGAATCGTTGAAATGCGCGACGGACCGAGCGGCTCGGTCCCGACGAGCACGGTCGCCTGGCGCTCGCGAATCACTCGTAGTGTGCGTCCGGTGAGGGTCTTTTCTCGTGGCCGGTACGCACTGGCCACCTGGATGGAACGCACGGGCCGAACGAGTAACCCGTGATGGTCGAGAGCGGTCAGGAAGCCAATGCGATGCGGGTGACCTATGAACACAGCGGCGACGGCCGAGCCCAAGTCGTCCCACACCGCGGCGGTGCCCAGGGCTCCGATCTGACGAACGGCGTATCTGCCAACGGCCAGACGATCCACCAAGCCGAGAGCCGCCCAGCGAGTGAGAAGGTTCGAGGTCGCTTGTGGCGATGTGCCGAGAGCATCTCGAACCTCGGCGGCGCTAAAGGCCGTGCGTCCTTCGCTGGTGAACTGGTCAAGGAGTTTTAGGGCTCGGCGGCTTGCCATAGTTGTCTCTTATTCACGAATAACGTTTATAAGTGACAAGAATAGCAATTTTACTTGTGAAGAATGTCGTTTATACACGATATGAGTGAATTTTCGCCAACTTAGACAAGTTCCTCAGATCTGAGTTCAAGGTGACCCTTCACGAATTGAAAGGGACGACGACCCTCTCGTGTCTTCAAATGCTGGGTCGTCGCTCCTTGCTCGGGCTAGGGCTAGTACGACCTCAAACCACCATTTGCGGGGCGATGAATCCAAAATATTTTCATCAACGAGCGATACTGCGCAGTCCTCCAAGAATGACACGATCTTTGAAGGACCATTGAGATCCAGCGACTGATCATGTCGCGCCATTTCGGGCATTCACATCAAGCAATTCCGGCCACAACGACGACGCCCGGCAATTGGAGTCGTGCGCCGATCCTTAAGGCGACACCAATCGGTAAGCCACGACCCGGGAGGGACTCGTGTCGTTGTTCGCGACTGGACCACCGTCGGGCACGATGACGGTGTTACCCGCAATGGCGATGGGTGCGTTCGTGGAACGCAGAAGCTTGATTGCCGCAACAATTTTTCCCGTGGCGCGATTTAAGGCAATCAACTGACCCTTCAGCAACGTCGTAAAGACGAGGTTGTTCGATACGGTCGCTGCCCCGAGCGGGAGATCCTTCAGCGCCGTGGTCCATTCAACTTTTCCGGTAATGAGATTGAGCGCAACGACGTCACCTGCGAGATCGCCGTTGACGTTTAGCCCGTTTACTTGGCTATCGCTCGTGAATCGAAAGGGAAAGTTACAGGTGGCGACGTAGACGGTATCGTTCGCGACCGCCATGTTGGTCAAAATGCCACCGAGGGCTCCTGGTTCGTAGGTCAAGGGCAATTTCAACGTGCCGGTTCCCTCGAGGGCCTTGAGTGAATCGTCGTCGTGACCATTGTGCACGCCTACCGGTGTCTTCCAAATCAGGGCACCCGTCGCGGCGTTCATCTCGTAGACGTTGCCCATCTTGCCGCCACCGATGACGACGGGAACACCATTCGCGCTTACCGCGATGGGTGACGCCTGCATGTCGTAATCCTTGAAATCGTTCGCGACACCCTGGTAGTACCAACGAAGCTTGCCGGTGGAGGCGTTCAGTTGGACGACGCTGTCGGTATAGAGGAGCTTCGCAGGGTCCGAGAACGCTGAACCGACACTTTGATACGGGTTCCCGGTCCCGTAGGTCACCGTGCCATTGTTAGCCACGAGTGGTGTTTCCCAGGCCCCGCCCGCTCCGGCGCCGAGTGAACTCACACCGGTACTCATCGTGCGCACCGTCTTAAAGCTCCAAAGGAGTCGTCCGTTCGAAGCGTTGAGCGCGAGCAAGACCCCTCCACCGGGCGCGATGCCGTATTGACTCGCGAGAAAGAGTCGACCGCCAGCCGCCTCGGGTTGGATGCCAAAGGTCCCCTGACCCTTGTGCAAGAGGTGCTGGTCGGTCCACAGAACGTGACCATTGTGCGCGTTGAGGGCGAAGACTGTCGTAGGACTCGCCCCGTAGACAACGCCGTTGGCGACCGCGACACCGTTGGGTCCGGGTCCACTGCAGCTCCTTCTTGTTCACGACGTATTTCCACTCGAGTGCGCCCGTCGCCAGAGACAAGGCGTAGATGTTCGAATGGAGATCTTGGATATAGACAACACCGTTCACGATGATTGGACCCGCGGCGAGCGTTCCTGATCCTCCGACGCTCGTTGTCGCGTTACCCGAAAGCGAGAACGACCACACTTGTTTCAACTGCGAAACGTTCGCCATCGTGATTGTTGAACCCAAGGCAACGCGAGTGTTCGCGAGGCTCGCGTTCGGAAACGGCCAGGATCCCGACGTACTTGTCCCGCTCGCCGATTGGGCCGAGGGAATGCTCGCGAGCAAGGCGCAAATTAAAGAACTCATCACCGCGACCGAGAGCCCAAGTGCAGCCCGGTGTCGACCCTTGAACACGCCTCTCTTCGTCGATTCCCGATCCTGTCTTATCAAACGAGTTCTGGAGGTCAAGACAACTCCTTTGGCCACGTTCGCGAGCGTCGCACTCGCGACGAGATCTGACGAAGTTCTCCAGGCACGCGAGATCTATCTTCACGGTACTTCGACCCGAGCGGTGCGGCAATGAGGTGGGCGTTCGCACCGAAGTACCCGTGACGTCGCCTACGCTCGTCGGTTTGTGTCAAAGTTTGGACAAGATGTCGAGTTAGGTGAACGGAGCATACGCATGTCGCCAGAACTGCACATCGTCACGCTTTGTAGCGGAAACGTCGCTCGTTCCGTGATGCTGTCTGCCATGCTTGAAGTCCTCGGTGAACACGCGGGTGAGACGTGGCAACTTCGTAGTGCGGGCACGCACGTCGTCGAAGGTTCGTCGATCAGTGCGCGCACGCTCATGGCCCTTCGTTCGATTGACGAATTGGGGGATCGACACTACGGGTCGCACCGGAGTCACCAGGTCAATGACGAAGACCTCGAGTGGGCCACGATTGTGCTCGCGAGTGAAGCCGACCACGTGAATTACGTACGCCGCCACTTTCCCGCTGACGCTCACAAGGCGGTATTGTTCGGACAATTCGTGCGCCGGGCATCGCTCGATGTCTCGTTTTCTCAGATGTGCGCCTCAATTGCGGCGTTGGCGCCTGATCCAACGTTTGATGTCATCGATCCCGCCGGTGGTGATGATGCAACCTACGTCGCCTGCGCCAGGGAATTATGGGAACTCGCTCAAGCCTTCACGGTGTTGGCGACGGCGAACTAGTCGCGCTGAATCGCTCGCAATCCACCCCACGCCAGAGTGGCAATACGTGAGGCGAGTCGCGCCGCTTCGTCACTGTCGGGCGTGGGCCAACCTTTGGCTTCTTGTTGGATCAGCCAGACAACGGCCGCACCTTCGGCAATACCCACGACACCGGCGGCGAGTTGGCGACGGTGCTCTTTACTGATTGAGATATCGATAAAGGGCTCGACGAACGAAACGAGGATGAGTTCTACGTTTCGAAGGTCGCCCGCGGTCTGTCCTTCGTGTGAATGAATGAAGAGGATTCGAAAGGCGTCGGTCTCTGAGACCACCATGTCGAAGTACACGCGAAAAGCGACTTCGATTTTCGCGCGCGGGGATTCGGCAACCGAGACCGCACTGGCGAGTTTCTCGATGAGTTTCTGCGCCGTTTGGGTCACGATCTCGTGATAGAGGTCAGTCTTGGACTCGAAGTACTGATACAAGATGGGTTTGGTGAATCCGGCTTCCTTGGCGATGTCGTCCATGGTCGTGGACTGGAAGCCGCGCTCGGCGAAGATCTTTTTCGCGACTCCGAGCAAGAGTTCGCGGCGCTCGCCGTGCTGGGGTCGGTCGTCGGTGATCACCATCGTCAAGACAATAGTGGGCTTGGCTTGACGCCCATCATCCGCAATATTTGAGCCAGTTGGGGTGCCAGATCGCGAAGATTGAAGTGTTCGCGGGCAATGGCGAGATTTCGCTCGAAGAGCCCTTCGTCGGGATCGTCGAGGAACGTCGCGATTCGAGAGACGTCGTCGAGTTCGAAGAATTCGAATCCGTGCGCGATGATCTCTCGCGCCACGGGGTACACGTTGAGTGCGAGCGCACGTCGGTGCGTGACGGACTCGAGCACGGGATTTCCGAAGCCCTCCCAGGTCGAAGGCATGACAACGAGGTCACTCGCCGCGTACGCGTCGTGAATTGAACCATCGTGGAGTCCACGTCGAACTTCGACGCTCGTGGCGTCAAGAAGCTGCTCGAGGGTGCGGTCGTAGCCGTCCTCACTCGGCCCGAGGATCCAAAACACCGCGCCGAGCTGCTCACAGAGTCGTAACGCTCCGGCCACGTTCTTGCGAGGTAGTGCTCGCGTGGGCATGAGTACGAGTCGCTCTTCATCGATTCCCAAAGACTGTCGCGTTTTGAAACGTTGTCCCTGGGGAGGGTCACAGTCAAAGGTGTTGGCGAGCACGCTCGCTTCGATGCCACGCTCCTTCAGTTCGCGACGTGAGAGTTCGTTGATTGTTACGTGGAACCAGGTCGGCTCGTCACGCGGTCCCTCGAGGTGGGAGAGTTGCTCTCGTTGCCAAGCCAGATCGTGATGATGAAACAGGACGAGTCTGGTGTGTAGAACCTCATAGAGCGCGTCGCGCGCGCGAAGGTTGAGTGGCAGTGACGCGAGGTTCTCAACGACGACCAGATCGGCGTCCTCGAGAGCCGCGTGTAGTTCGAAGGGCGTGGGTGCTGAGGTTGCATGAATTGCGAGGCCCGGGAGAATCACGTCGGCGAACCCTTCTCCGGCGACCTCGCGCACGTCGTGACCGAGTTCGAGAAAGGCGTTCTTCCACTTGGTGGCTTCGATCGACACTCCGTCGTCGAGTCCGAGTCGAAAACTCACGATCGCGATGCGGGCCACCCGTGCAGGTTACGGGCCAGAGGGTCATTTACGAGGCGGTAGTAGAGTTGTGGCCGGTAGTGGCCACCGGTCAGTGCCCTTTTCTGGAGGACTTTCAGTGGCCAAGCGTGCTCTGATCACCGGGATCACCGGTCAAGACGGCTCGTATCTCGCCGAACTGCTCTTGGACGAGGGCTACGAGGTCATTGGTCTCGTTCGTCGCAGTTCGACCGAGAACAATATGCGTATCAGCCACATCCAAGACCGTCTGACCCTCGTCTCGGGCGACCTCATGGACGAGGTCTCACTGATCTCGGTGCTTCGCGATCATCGCCCGAGTGAGGTCTACAACTTGGCGGCTCAAAGCTTCGTGCAGGCGTCGTGGAGCCAGCCGGTGCTGACCGGCGAGGCGACCGCGCTCGGAGTCACGCGCATGCTCGACGCGATTCGAACCATCGATCCCGAAATCCGTTTTTATCAAGCAAGTTCGTCCGAGATGTTCGGTCGCGTGCGCACCGTGCCCCAGAACGAAGACACGGCGTTTTATCCTCGCAGTCCCTACGGAGTCGCCAAGGTCTACGGGCACTGGATCACGGTGAACTACCGCGAGAGTTACAACCTGCACGCATCGTCGGGCATCTTGTTTAACCACGAATCACCGAGGCGCGGTCTGGAATTCGTGACGCGAAAGGTCACCAACGCGGTGGCGCGCATCAAAGCGGGTGTCGCGAGCGAACTTCGTCTCGGCAATCTCGAGGCGCAACGCGACTGGGGGTACGCGGCGGACTACGTGCGTGCGATGTGGTCCATGCTCCAGCGTGACAAACCCGACGACTTCGTCATCGCGACGGGCGAGACCCATTCGGTGCGCGAACTCTGCGAGGTGGCCTTTGGCGCGGCGGGTCTCAAGTACGAGCAGTACGTCGTCGTCGATCCAAAGTTCATTCGACCCGCCGAGGTCGATCTGCTGGTGGGTGACGCCACGAAGGCTCGCGACGTGCTCGGATGGAAGTGCGAGGTTGACTTTTACGCGCTCGTCGAGATGATGGTCGCCGCCGACCTCGAATCCTTCGAGGCCTAGCACCGATTGATGGCGAACGGTCTCGTTGTCGAGTTGCGTGACGTCGTGGTGCTCGCGAGTGGTTTTCCACTTCTGAGCGGCGTCGACCTGGAAATCGAAGCGGGTACGTTGAACGTGCTTACGGGCACGAACGGCGCCGGTAAGACCAGCCTCTTGCGTCTACTCGCAGGGCTCGTCGCGCCTTCGAGCGGCGAGGGCGTCGTGGCCGGGGTCGATCTCGTCACGGGAGACCTTCGCCAACTGCGCCGTCGCGTGGGATGGCTCGGGCACGAGGGCTCCTTCTACAACGAACTCAGTGTTCGAGAGAACCTCCGATTTTGTTGCGCCGCGTTGTCGCGGCCGCTCGAGGAGATCGACAAAGTCTGTGAACGTGTGGGCCTCGATGCGCGCCTCGATACCACGACCAAGCAACTCAGTGCGGGACAGCGCCGCCGACTCGCTCTCGCGTGGTTGCTCTTGCGTCGCGCCCAATTGTGGTTGCTCGACGAACCCTACGCGTCACTCGATGACCAGGGCAGAATCTTCTTTGATGCGCTGCTCGCCGACGTCGTCGCCGCGGGAGCGAGCGTGGTGCTCAGCGCTCATGATCCGCTTCGTCGCGAGAGTCTGTCGCCTCGTCAGATACTGCTGCGCGGTGGGCGCGTCGTGAAGGACCTGGCGTGATTCGCGTCGCGTGGCTCGTTGCGAAGAAGGACTTGCTGATCGAACGACGCAGTCGAGTCTTGCTCTGGCAAGTGGTGCCCTTTGGAGCCATGGCGCTTCTCCTCAGTGGACTCGCGCTCGGACCCGCGCACGCGGGTCACTCGTCGGCCGGTCCGGGTCTGTTCTATCTGGTGATGCTCTTCGTGGCGTTGTTGATGATCAATCGCAGTCACGTGATTGAGTCGAGTGCCGGAACGAAAGCCTCGATCGCGACCCTCGGGCTCGATCCGGCGGGAATTTTTCTCGGCAAGGCGCTGGCCCTCGCGATCGAGCTCTGGGCGAGCGGGCTCGTCCTGCTCGCGGGCACGGTGGTGGTCTTGCACACGGCCCTTCACGGGGCGATTTTGGCCCTGCCGAGCGTCGTCGTGACCCTGGCTGGCCTCGCCGCTGCCGGGACACTGTACGGGGCGCTTACGAGCGGCGAGGGGGCGGCGACCCTGTTGCCCGTACTGAGCCTGCCCGCGTTCGCGCCCTTGTTGATCGCCGGAGAACGTTCGTTTTCCGCCGCACTCTCGGGCTCGGGACTGTGGCAATGGTGGCTGATTGTCGTGGTGGCGCTGGTCGCGTACCTGGGTCTGGGCATTCTGCTTTACGGTGTTCTAGAGGAATCATGATAAAGACGCTCTCCCAACGCCTCTTGGGCCCGCTCACGCTCGTCGCGCTCGCTCTCACGTTCTGGCTCGGACTGTGGGTGACGCCGCCCGACAAGGTCCAGGGCAACCTCGTGCGTCTGCTCTACGTGCACCCGGCGGTTGCCTGGGTCGCGCTCTACGTCTCGTTTGGCACCGCCACCATTGCGAGTGCCCTGTATCTGTGGAAGCGAACACGCTCAATGGTGATGGACCGCATCGCGCACTGTGCGATGGAGGTGAGCGTGGTGTTCATCGCGCTCACTTTGATCACCGGCTCGATCTGGGGACGACCCACCTGGGGGGTTTGGTGGGCGTGGACGCGCGACTCACCTCACGGCGATCCTCGGGGTACTCGCGGTTGGCTACCTCGCACTTCGTCGCGCGAATGATGACGCGGGCCTGCGCGCGCGTCGATCGGCGGTCTTCGCGATTCTTTCGGCGATCAACGTGCCGATCATCCACTTCTCGGTGCAGTGGTGGAAGACTTTGCACCAGGGCGCGACGGTGTTCACGTCGAATCGCACGTTGTTGGTGCACGGCTCGATGGCCTGGACGTTGTTGTTGAGCTTCCTCGGTTTCACGTTGCTCTTCTTTTGGTTGCTTCGCGAGCGCTACCGCCTCGAAGTGTTACGAGAGGCGTCCATGCAAAGCGCGCTCGATGAGGCACTCGAACTTCGCCAGCGTGAGGGTGCGTTGTAATGGGATACGTCGCCGCGGGCTACTCATTCGCCTTTGGGGGGCTGGCGCTTTACGCGCTGTCGATCTGGTGGCGAGGACGACGTGCCAAGCGCTGAATCACTCGAACTCACGCCGATTGCACCACCGAAGTCCCCGAGTCGAAGTCGCTGGCGATCGCTTCTGGTGGTGGCGGTGCTCGTCGTGGCGATTCTCGTTCTGCTGAGCCAGGGAATCTTGCACTCGTTGAACTACTTCGAGACCGTTGATCAGGCGCTCGCCCAACGAGCGAGTCTCGGTACCAAGGTCATCCGTCTCGAGGGTCTCGTCAAATCGGGCAGCATCGAACGCACCTCGAGCGGAGCGAAGTTCGTCATCACCGGTTCCAAGGGCGACGTGGACGTCTCAAGAGCACGGTTCACCACCACAACTCTTCCAAGCGAACATCCCGGTCGTCGTCGTCGGACACTTCACGTCGGCGACGTCAAAGGATTTTGACGGGACCCAGATCCTCGTCAAGCACACCGCGACCTACATCGCCGCGCACCCGCGTCGGGTGAAGGCGCCCAACGGGACGACACGATGATCCTCACGTGGCTGGGTCGGGCGTTCCTCTACCTCGCTTTCGCGGGCGCCATTCTCGGCATCGTCGCTCAGGTGCGCGCACTTCGAACGAAGGGCTCGCACGCGATATTCTTCGCGGTGCTCGCCTTGGTGGGCATCGCCGGGGCGGTCGGGGTGATGCAGTACGCGCTCATCACCCACGACTTCGCTCTCGAGTACGTCGCGCAGAACAACGCCACGTTCACGCCCCTGCTCTATTCGATCACCGGCATGTGGTCGGCGCTCGAAGGTTCGCTCCTGCTCTGGTCGTTGCTGTTAGCCGCGATCACCGTGGGTGTCTTGTTTTACTACCGTCGTGAGGCGTCTGACGCGGTCGTGCGCTGGGCGAGCGTGGTGTTGTTCGCCGTCGCGGCGTTCTTCACGTTCTTGATGATGTTGCCCGGGGATCCGTTCGTGCATAATCCCGCCAACGTCTTGCAGGGCGCCGGTCCCAACGCGCTGCTACAGGACAATCCGTTGGTCGCGGTGCATCCGCCCTTGTTGTATCTGGGTTTTGTCGGCTTCACGGTTCCTTTCGCCTTCGCGATCGCGATGCTGATCACCGGTCGGGTCCACGAACGCTGGCCACTCGAGCAACGTCGTTGGAGTGTGCTCGCCTGGGGTGCGCTCTCGCTCGGCATCGTGCTCGGCGCGTGGTGGAGTTACCAGGTACTCGGCTGGGGCGGTTTCTGGGGTTGGGATCCGGTGGAGAACGCTGCGCTGTTGCCCTGGTTAACGGCGACCGCCTACATCCATTCGGTCATTGTCCAAGATCGTCGAGGTCTCTTTCGTGTCTGGAATCTTTCACTGGCGATCGCGACGTTCTCGCTCACGGTGCTGGGCACCTTTTTCACTCGCTCGGGCGTGCTGGAGAGCGTGCACTCGTTCTCCTCGTCGACCCTCGGCCCGTTGTTGATTGGATTGTTCTTTTTCAGTCGTGGCGCTCGGCGGTTCGGCTTGCTCGCGTGGCGCGGCGACCGCTGCGCTCGCCGGTCGGCGTCGATCATCCACTTTCGCGTGAGGGGCTCTTCGTCGTGAACAACATCGTGTTCGTGGGTTTCGCGCGTGGTCTTGTTCGGAACGGTATTCCCGCTGCTCTACCAGGCCATCCGGCAACCAGGTGACCGTGGGGACCCCGTATTTCGCCACGATCGCCGCGCCCGTGAGCGTGATCCTGCTTGGCCTGATGGCCCTTGCGCCACTGTTGAGTTGGCGAAGTGCGGACGCGGCGCTGCTCTGGCGAAGGATTCGCGTCCCGGCCTGGAGCGCTCTTGGATTGGCGGCACTCTTGGTCGCGCCACGGGGTGCGTCGCGCGGCGGTCTTACTGGCGGTGTTCCTGGCCGCGATGGCGGCGGGCGCGGCCCTTCGCACGCTTCGCGTCGTGAATCTGCGGCCCATCGACGAGGCGACGTCCTCTCCGCGCCGCGTGCACCGCGCTCCGGGGGGATGATCGTGCACCTGGGCGTGATCTTGGCGATTGGCATCGTGGTCTCGGTCCTACACCAAGCGCGACGAGGTGACCCTCGCGACGGGACAGAGTACGATCGTCGATTCCCACGGTCTCATCCTCGGGTTCCATCAAGTGCCGAGCGCGCTCGAGTGGCGACCCAATTGAAGGTGCGAGTGGACGGGACGACTTCGACCCGCGTCACACCTTCAACGGTCGTGACACGGCCGTCGGCACCCCGGCGATCGACTCGAATCTCTTGGGCGACGTCTACGTCACATTTGACGCCGTGGGTGGCAAGGTGCCACCTCGGGCGCCGGTGCAGCAACCTGCCCGCCGGGTCGGTCGTGCTCGGCGTGACCGTCGAGCCACTCCTCTCGTGGCTTTGGATCGGGGGTCTGCTGGTTGGACTCGGCAGTGCCATCTCGTTCGTGCGCCGGCGCCACGTTGATGAGCCGAGCTCGTGAAACGCATCGTCACGATCACGTCGCTCGTCGTGCTCGCAGGAATCGTCGCCTTCAGCGTGTTCCTCGGTACGCGCATGCCCGTGAGTGACGCGACCGAGGCCAACAGTCCCCTGCTCGGAAAATTCGCGCCATCGTTCTCGGGCACGACGCTTTCGGGCTCGCACTGGTCACTTCGCGCCGAGCGCGGCGACGTCGTCGTGGTGAACTTCTGGGCCTCGTGGTGTTCTCCGTGCGTGCAAGAAGCACCGAATCTCACGACTTTCGCCTGGCAGGAACGCCACGCCCACGTGGCCGTGGTGGGCGTGGTCTTTAACGACACGCTCGACGCCGCCAAGGCATTCCAGACCCACTACGGATCGCTCTATCCCTCGATCAGCGACCCCCACGGGAGCATCGCCAATTCCTACGGGGTGATCTCGCCCCCGACGACGTTCGTTTTGAACGCGCGCGGGCGCGTCGAGGCGACCTTGCTCGGTCCGGTAAGTGTCGCCCAGTTGGACGCCGTGGTGAAGCGAGTCGAGCAATGAGGATCCTCGGATCGTTTTGGCTCTGGGTCGGAGCACTGCTGATCGTGGCGGGAGTCGCCTTCGCCGTCAGTCCCAGTTCCCCGGGAGAGCAGGCCCGCATTGCCCACCTCGAGTCACTCGTGAAGTGTCCGGCGTGTGATGACCTCTCGGTCGCCCAGAGCAACGCCACCTCAGCAATCGCGGTTCGCCACGAGATCGTCAACGCCGTGCGGTCAGGCGCCTCGGACAACAAGATCCTCACCACCATCGAAGCCCAGTACGGCTCGTCGATCCTCTTGAGCCCGAGTACTTCGGGTGTCGGGGTCTTGCTGTGGGCAGCGCCCGTGGCGGTCGTGATCCTGGGCGTCGTGGTGGCGTGGCGACTCGTCAGGCGTCGGTCATGAACAAAGAAGTTGAACGACTCCTGGGCGAGGTGTCACTGCGCGAGGCGTCGCTCGCTGACGCGACTCGCGAACACCAGAGTGGTGAACTCTCGCAACGTGACTACGAGGCAATTGGAAAACGTGAACGCGACGGCATCGCGCGCGCCAACGCTCGCCTCGAAGCGTTGCGCGCGACGAGCCTCGCCCCAGCGCGTTCTCGCTCTCGAAAGCGTTGGCTGCTCGTCGTTGGTTCGACCTGTCTCGCGGCGGCCCTGGTGCTGGTCTTGATCTCGGCGACGACACCTCGACAGGCCGGTAATTCGATCACCGGGGACATCGCACTCTCGAATGCCCAAAAGGTGCAGCAAGATCTCGACGAAGCGCAAGCCGACATCGCCAACGGCGACGCCACCACCGCCCTCGCCGCGTACGAAGCGGTGCTCGGCATCGACGCGAAGAACGTGGCGGCCTTGACCCAAGTGGGCTGGCTCGAGTTCTCTGCTGGGAGCTCGGACCAGAATCTTTCCGTCATGCGTAACGGGGTCAATGACCTTCGCGAGGCCATTGCGTTTGCGCCCAAGTCACCCGCCCCACGCCTCTACTACGTCATCGTCGCCGACTCGACGCCGGGAAATCAAGTTCTCGCGAAATCGGAGTTCGAGGTCTTCTTGGACCTGCATCCGTCCAAGGCGCAACTGCGAATCGCCGCACCGTTCTTGACGAAGTTCGGATTGTCGTAAACGAACGACTCTCTCCATCCGGCCTTGGAATAACGACCTTTGGGTTCGTACGTGACGCTATCTTCGCGATTTGTTCGTTGGATGCTCGATGACCAGTACAAGACAACTGCCGTAGCTCGAGCCATCGCCGCACGAGAATTCGTGCTCGGTGACCCTTTGTTCCAGTCGTCGTGATTTGTTATAATATAGCAAATAGAAACATGGGAATCGAATGCTGATCAACCCCTACACGCCGGGTGCGGCCAAACGACCGAGTGCCCTCGTGGGGCGATCGCGTCAACTCGCGCTTCTCGACGCGCTGATTGACCAACTCGACGCTGGTCGCCCCGCGGAGGACTACATCTTCACCGGACTTCGCGGCATGGGAAAGACCGTGCTCTTACGAGAAGCGCAGGATCGATTTACCGATCGGGGCTGGTTGTGCGGGTACGTCGAAGTGCGACGAGGTGTTGAGGCGGGCGTGGCCATTGCCCAGATTGTCGCGGACACCTACGAGGCCACCGGAACCAAGAAGTGGTTCAAGGCAATCCTCGAGAAGTCACCCGTTCGCCTCGGGAGCGTCACGCTCAGCGCGCCGGGGGGCCTGGCTTCGCTGGTGATCGAACGAGCGACTCGCGCCGCCGCCGATCCCTACCGCGACCTCTACACCTTGTTGACGACCCTTGGACGCAGCGCCCAAAACAACGGTTCGGGCGTGGCGCTGCTTATAGACGAACTCCAGCAA
>CAWICL010000074.1:0-50893 GCA_963834545.1 uncultured Acidimicrobiaceae bacterium
GGATTTCGACCTCCATGACCGACGCCGGTGCCGCCATGCAACGCGCCCAGGACAAAGTCGCCGAGATGCAAGCGCGCAGCGGTGCTCTGGACGAACTGCTGGCGTCAGGAGCCCTCACTGATCTCAACAGCCCGAGCGACGACATCCAGTCCCAGCTCGACAAGGCGGGCGCCCAGTCGAACGTGGACGCCCAACTCGCGGCACTGAAGAGTCAACTGGGGACCGGTGGCGACGCCACGGGAGAACTACCAACCGGGAAAGATGCATAACAATGTCACAATCAAAGATTCTCAGTTGATCACGGTCTGGAACGTACGAATGTTCGTGACGGGCTTGTTGCTCGTCTTGCTGTACGCGATCATCATCACGGTGCTCATACGAGTCGGAGTCGCCTTTGAATTCGTGATCGTCATCGCTTTCGCTTTGATCTTTTCCCAGTACTTCTTCTCGGACAAGATTGCGATGTTCTCGATGCACGCCCATGAAGTGACGCCCGCTCAAGAACCAAAGTTGCACGAGATCGTCGATCGTCTCTGTTTGCTCGCCAACATGGAGAAGCCTCGCGTCGGTGTCGCCGAGGTTGACGTACCTAATGCATTCGCCACGGACGAAGCCCGAAGACGAGGTCATCTGTGCCACGCGCGGCATCATGCGCCGGCTCAGTGATGAAGAACTCGAAGCGGTTCTCGCCCACGAACTCAGTCACGTCGCTCACCGCGACGTCGCGGTGATGACGATCGCCTCGGGTGTGGGCATGCTTGCAGGACTCGTAAGTCGCGTCGCCATGTGGGGCGCAATCCTCGGTGGTGGCGGCGGTCGAGGAAGAGGTGGTCAAAACATCGTCATCCTCGAGATGATCACCTGGATCGTCTCGTTAGTCATCTACGTGATTGCGTACCTGTTGACGATGGCACTCTCTCGCTACCGCGAACTCGCCGCGGATCGCTCGGGCGCCATTCTCTCGGCAAACCCAGCGTGCTCGCCAGTGCTCTCGTGCACATCACGGGCGACATGGAAAGATCCCACGCACGGATTCGCAAGACCGAGGGCATGAACGCCTTCTTTTTCGCGCCAGCGTTGGCGGCGGCTCCGCCGCTTCATTATTCTCCACGCACCCGTCACTCGAGAAGCGTCTCGACCAGCTGAACAAGCTCGAGCGTGAACTGAACGGCTAGTGGGTCTTCGCGACGCGCTCTTTGGGCGTACCACCCAAGCGCAACCAAAGCTTGACAACCTCTTCGCACTCTCGACGGGTGCACTCACGCTCGACACCGACCTCGACCTCGTGTCCTCGGGTGAGGCGGGATTGTGCTTCAAGGCCGGCAGTGGTGAATCCACCATCACCACCGACGCCGACATCGAACAGCTCTTGAATTTCGATGAAGTGGGCGACGCCAAGGTGACGATCACGACCGACGACTTGGGCTTTAAGTGGCTGGTCGTCAAGGATCCGGACCTCGAAAGCCTGGTCACGCGCATCCATAGTGCGAACACCTCAATGGTCGAGAACGGTCTCGGACCCGCTTGCTCTGTGCGGTCTTTGGCTTCGTGCCGCGTAAGGCGCCGGGTGAAGGCTCGGTGCGCCTCGTGTATCTCTTGAAGCAAGGAACCTTCTATCCGTTCGCCCCTACGTCAAAGGACCAACGAGACAACGAACTCGAGTTACGAGTCCGTTCTTTTCTCGAAAAAGACATTCCCATCGAGAAGGACCTCTCTCGTTGGATGGCTCTCTGGAATCTTCCCGTCAACTAAGGACTTCGACGAAGCCTTCGAGCAGATCATCAAATTCTCGGGCGAAGTCAAGATCAAGTGACGTGATCCCGTTACGATCGTGCGTCCACACTTCGACGCGCATCGAGCGGTACTCAAGGACGACGCGTGCGTGATGATCGAGACGCTCGGCGAGCGCCACCTGTCCTTGGACAATCGAGGCCGCGCCTTGATAGTTCCTCGTGCGAATCTCTCGCACGAGGTGACCGTCCAGGAGTTGCCACTGCGGGTTGTTCGCGATCCACGAACCCAGTTCGGCCTCCGAGAGCAGCTCTGGACGGATCACGGATGGGTCATGTCTTCGGGCACCACCGCGGCGTCGAACTCCTCGCCGCTGAGGTACCCCAGACTGAGCGCCGCTTCACGAAGCGTCGTTCGTTCGTGATGGGCTTTCTTCGCGACCTTGGCGGCCTTGTCGTAGCCAATGATCGGATTGAGCGCAGTGACGAGCATCAAGGAATTGTTCAAGTGGTGTTGGATCTTGCTCGAGGTTCGGTTCGAGCCCTTCAACGCAAAACTCCCGGAATCGATCACACGCGTCGGTGAGCAAATCGATTGAATTACAGAAATTGTGGATGATCACTGGCTTGCACACGTTCAGTTCGAGATTGCCCCTCGAACCGGCCATCGCGATCGCGGCGTCGTTACCAAAGACCTGAATCGCGACCATGATCATCGCTTCGGACTGCGTGGGATTCACCTTGCCGGGCATGATCGAACTCCCCGGCTCGTTCTCGGGCAATTGCAGTTCACCCAACCCTGAGCGCGGGCAGAGCCGAACCAACGAAGATCGTCGGCGATCTTTATCAAACTCGTGGCCGTAGTCTTGATCGCCGTGCGCGAAGACCAGCGCGTCGTGCGCGGCGAGGGCGGCAAATTTATTCGGCGCCGTAACGAAGGGCTTGCCAGTTAGCGTCGCAATCGCTGCGGCGACGCGTGTCCCCGAACTCCGGGTGGGTATTGAGCCCCGTGCCAACGGCCGTTCCGCCGGCCGCGAGTTCGTAGAGTCCTCCGAGCACGAGTTCGAGACGCTCGAGGTCTGCGTCAAGTTGGGCCACGTAACCAGAGAATTCTTGGCCGAGCGTGAGCGGCACCGCATCCATCAAATGGGTCCGGCCGATCTTGGTAATTGTTGCGTACGCCGTGGCCTTGACGTCCAGGGCGTCGCGCAGACGTCGAAGGCTTGGACTCAGCCGATCGGTCATTTCCATCACGGCCGCGATGTGCATAGCGGTGGGAAAGGTGTCGTTCGAAGACTGCGACATGTTCACGTGGTCGTTGGGGTGCACCGGGTTCTTTGAACCCATCACACCGCCCGAGAGTTCAATGGCCCGATTGGAGATGACCTCATTCACGTTCATGTTCGTTTGGGTTCCCGAGCCCGTCTGCCAGATCCGCAGCGGAAACTCACTCATCAAGGCTCCGTCGATCACCTCACTCGCCGCACGCTCGATCAAGGCAGCGCGTTCGTGGTCGAGCTTGCCTAGCGCCTCGTTCACTTGCGCTGACGCGAGCTTCAAGACTCCAAAGGCGCGCAGCAGAGCGGGCGGCATGGTGTCGTGGCCTATGGCGAAATGGTGGAGACTTCGCTCGGTTTGGCCCCCCAATAATGTGCCGCGGGTACCTCAATGTCGCCCATCGTGTCAGATTCAATTCGAACTTCACTCACTTCAACACCCTTCCATTGTCAATCACTGTCTTAGCGCAGTGCGACCCACACGCACCAAAGAAGCACGATCGCCTACGATGCTGTTGATTGCATCCAGCGAAACGCTCATTACAGTAAAAGTAATAGGTCGACGAGACCATTAAGGATAGGAATGACCATGGCCGATACCTTCACTGAAGCCTCGCGGGCGATTTTTGCGAAGAAAGTCCTCGCTCACGTTGCCACACTTGGTCCCGACGGCTCACCCCAGGTGACGCCCGTCTGGGTGATGTTGGACGGCAACGACATCGTCATCAACACGGCACTCGGTCGAGCCAAGGCCCGCAATCTCGCTTCGGACGCTCGGGTCGCGGTGTCCTTGACCGACCCCGACGATTTGTACAGCGCGATTGTCGTGCGAGGTGTCGTGAGTGGATTCACCACCGAAGGCGCCGACGAGCTCATCGACCAACTCGCGAAGAAGTACCTCGATTTGGACACCTATCCCATGCGACGCGAAGGCGAAGTACGCGTGACCGTGCGTATCGAACCCGTGCGCATCTCCGAACAACCGGGCTAGTTCAGGCGAAGATCACGGCGGCACCGACGCCCAGGTTGGGCTCGCTCACTCGCGACAAGGTTTCTTCTTCTCCCACGACGTTGGTACCGTCATAACTCCAGACGCGAATCGGACGGGGAGGCGCGGGTCGGTTATACGCCTTGGTGATAGTGGCGACTTCGTTGGCGATACTGACTTCGTCATCACTTAAGAGTGCGCGCACGATCTCAGCATGGGCGAAAGCGTGCTCGCCCTCGACGACGACATCTTCGATTGAAACCAGCCAACTGAGTGTCGCCACGTCGCGCGCGCACAGCGAGGCGCTGTACCCACTGGAGACCTCGAGCCACACACCCAGCGCGACGTTGAGCTGATCCTTCAACGCCGCCACCGCAATGACGGAATCGCCATCGCTGCAGCGAAGGACCATGCGCGACGAAGAGGCGTTGACGATGCTCGCAACGTGTTCGAGATCGCCAATCGTCACCGTCAAGCGGGTGAGCTCCATTTAGGGCTGCAAGTCCTCTTTGGGTAGCCGTTCGATGTTCACGTCACGAAAGGTCAACACCCGCACCGAGGGCACGAATCGTGCGGCGCGGTACATGTCCCACACCCAGGCGTCGTGCAAGGTGACCTCGAGCAACGTGGGCGAACCGGTGGAGCGAACTTCGACTGCGACTTGGTTCGCGAGATAAAAGCGCCGGTCCGTCTCGACGGCGAAGTCGAACATCCCCACCACGGCCTTGTACTCCTGAACGAGCGCGAGTTCGAGGGTCGACTCGTAATCGTCGAGCTCTTCTTCGCCCAAGGGACTAGGGACGCTCGGTGACGCGGAGCTCCTTGACTTGGCGGCCTTTCCACGCAGATCACGGAGCTCCACGTCACCGAGCATCCCTGCGTCCCTTGGGCGAAGAAGAGCTCAACAATTACGAGTCGACCCTCGAACTCACGCTGTTCAGGAGTACGAGGGGAGGCGATGTTCGACTTCGCCGTCGAGAAACGAGCCAGCGCGTTTATCTCGCGAACCAAGTCGCAGTCGAAGTTCGCTCCACCGGTTCGCCCACGTTGTTCGAGGTAAGCTACGACGCCTGGGTGTAGGACATGTACCGCGCCGCACAATTCCAGAGGTCGTTGCGGGACATCACCTTTCGTGACGTGAACGTCGAAACACTCCGGGGAGGACTTGCCGGCGTAAATGGAGCTCACCCGCTTGACGGTGACGAATTAGCGATATTCGAACACGTTGCGAGCATCGTCAACGCCTCTTCCATGGCGCATAGTTGTTCGCTGGAGCGATGGCGATTCCGTCATTGCGGTGGCGGCGTTGAAGGATCAGCTCAACGTCGCGCTGGGTGGCTGGGGGCTCCAGTGGGTACAGCGCCTCGCTGTGCGCCGCGCGACGTGGCGACACTCAGTTGGCTGGAAAATTACAATCGAAGATGTCGTCGTCGAGGGCGAGCACGCTTTCGCCCATCATGGGTGCCGCACACTCTTAAGTGATGACGAAGTGAGTATCGCCAACGAAGTCGCCACTATCACCAAGGCGTATAACCGAGCCGCGCCTCCCCGTCCGATTCGCGTCTGGAGTTATGACGGTACCAACGTCGTGGGAGAAGAAGAAACCTTGTCGCGAGTGAGCGAGCCCAACCTGGGCGTCGGTGCCGCCGTGATCTTCGCCTGAACTAGTCCGGTTGTTGGGAGATACACAGCCGGTTCGATACGCACGGTCACGCGTACTTCGCCTTCGCGTGGCATGGGATAGGTGTCCAAATCGAGGTACTTCTTCGCGAGTTGGTCGATGAGCTCGTCAGCAGTAGGAGGTGAATCCACTCACGACACCTCGCACGACAATCGCGCTGTACGGTGCGACCCGGGGTCGGTCAAGGACACCGCGACCCGAGCGTCCCAAAACGAGATTGCGGGGCTTGGCTCAACCGAGGTGCATGTTGATGACGATGTCGTTGCCGTCCAACGTGGCCCAGACGGGCGTCAGCCTGGGGTGAGCCGTGAGCCAGAAAAATGTGGCAACGTGAGCGAGGACTTTCTTCGCAAAAATCGCCCGCGCGACTTTCGTGAAGGTATCGGCCATGGTCATTCCTATCCTTAATGGTCTCATCAACCTATTACTTTTACTGTAATGAGCGTTTCGCTGGATGCAATCGACGGCATCGTAGGCAATCAGTCTCTTTGGTGCATGTCGGTCGCACTGCGCTAAGACAGTGATTGACAATGGAAGGGTGTAGGAAGTGAGTGAAGTTCGAATTGAATCTGACACAATGGGCCGCGTTGAGTACCCGCGGCACATTATTGGGGGAAGGGAAACCAAACGAGAAGTCTCCGCCCATTTTTTCGCCATAGGCCACGACACCATGCCGCCCGCTCTGCTGCGCGCCTTTGGAGTCTTGAAGCTCGCGTCAGCGCAAGTGAACGAGGCGCTAGGCAAGCTCGACCACGAACGCGCTGCCTTGATCGAGCGTGCCGGCGGAGTGAGGGTGATCGACGGAGCCTTGATGAGTGAGTTTCCGCTGCGGGATCTGTCAGAGCGGCTCGGGAACCCAAAACGAACATGAACGTGAATGAGGTCATCTCCAAATCAGGCCATCAAACTTCGGGCGGTGTGATGGGTTCACAAAGAACCCGGTGCACCCCAACGACCACGTGGACATCTCGCAGTCTTTTCAAACGACACCTTTCCCACCGCTATGCACATCGCGGCCCGTGATGGAAATGACCGATCGGGCTGAGTCCAAGCCTTCGACGTCTGCGCGACGCCCTGGATGCAAGCCACTCTGTTCTCAACAATTACCAAGATCGGCCGGACCCATTTGATGGATGCGGTGCCGCTCACGCTCAGCAATTTCTCTGGTTCCTCGTGGCCCAACTTGACGCAGACCTCGAGCGTCTCGAACTCGTGCTCGGAGGACTCTACGAACCCGCGGCCGGCGGAACGGCCGTTGGCACGGGGCTCAATACCCACCCGGAGTTCGGGACACGCGTCGCCGCAGCGATTGCGACGCTAACTGGCAAGCCCTTCGTTACGGCGCCGAATAAATTTGCCGCCCTCGCCGCGCACGACGCGCTGGTCTTCGCGCACGGCGCCATCAAGACTACGGCCACGAGTTTGATAAAGATCGCCGACGATCTTCGTTGGTTGGGCTCTGGTCCGCGCTCAGGGTTGGGTGAACTGCAATTGCCCGAGAACGAGCCGGGGAATGAGATCATGCCCGGCAAGGTGAATCCCACGCAGTCCGAAGCGATGATCATGGTCGCGATTCAGGTCTTTGGTAACGACGCCGCGATCGCGATGGCCGGTTCGAGGGGCAATCTCGAACTGAACGTGTGCAAGCCAGTGATCATCCAAATTTCTGTAATTCAATCGATTTGCTCACCGACGCGTGTGATCGATTCCGGGAGTTTTGCGTTGAAGGGCTCGAACCGGACCTCGAGCAGATCCAACACCACTTGAACAATTCCTTGATGCTCGTCACTGCGCTCAATCCGATCATTGGCTACGACAAGGCCGCCAAGGTCGCGAAGAAAGCCCATCACCAACGAACGACGCTTCGTGAAGCGGCGCTCGTCTGGGGTACCTCAGCGGCGAGGAGTTCGACGCCGCGGTGGTGCCCGAAGACATGACCCATCCGTGATCCGTCCAGAGCTGCTCTCGGAGGCCGAACTGGGTTCGTGATCGCGAACAACCCGCAGTGGCAACTCCTGGACGGTCACCTCGTGCGAGAGATTCGCACGAGGAACTATCAAGGCGCGGCCTCGATTGTCCAAGGACAGGTGGCGCTCGCCAAGCGTCTCGATCATCACGCACGCGTCGTCCTTGAGTACCGCTCGATGCGCGTCGAAGTGTGGACGCACGATCGTAACGGGATCACGTCACTTGATCTTGACTTCGCCCGAGAATTTGATGATCTGCTCGAAGGCTTCGTCGAAGTCCTTAGTTGACGGGAAGATTCCAGAGAGCCATCCAACGAGAGAGGTCCTTCTCGATGGGAATGTCTTTTTCGAGAAAAGAACGGACTCGTGACTCGAGTTCGTTGTCTCGTTGGTCCTTTGACGTAGGGGCGAACGGATAGAAGGTTCCTTGCTTCAAGAGATACACGAGGCGCACCGAGCCTTCACCCGGCGCCTTACGTGGCACGAAGCCAAAGACCGCACAGAGCAAGCGAGGTCCGAGACCGTTCTCGACCATTGAGGTGTTCGCACTATGGATGCGCGTGACCAGGCTTTCGAGGTCCGGATCCTTGACGACCAGCCACTTAAAGCCCAAGTCGTCGGTCGTGATCGTCACCTTGGCGTCGCCCACTTCATCGAAATTCAAGAGGTGTTCGATGTCGGCGTCGGTGGTGATGGTGGATTCACCACTGCCGGCCTTGAAGCGCAATCCCGCCTCACCCGAGGACACGAGGTCGAGGTCGGTGTCGAGCGTGAGTGCACCCGTCGAGAGTGCGAAGAGGTTGTCAACTTTGGTTGCGCTTGGGTGGTGTCGCCGGGCAAAGAGCACATAGCGAAGACCCACTAGCCGTTCAGTTCACGCTCGAGCTGTTCAGCTGGTCGAGACGCTTCTCGAGTGACGGGTGCGTGGAGAATAATGAAGCGGCGGAGCCGCCCGCCAACGCTGGCGCGAAAAAGAAGGCGTTCATGCCCTCGGTCTTGCGAAGGTCCGTGCGTGGGATCTTTCCATGTCGCCCGTGATGTGCACGAGAGCACTGGCGAGCACACTGGGTTTGCCGATGAGAATGGCGCCCGAGCGATCCGCGGCGAGTTCGCGGTAGCGAGAGAGTGCCATCGTCAACAGGTACGCAATCACGTAGATGACTAACGAGACGATCCAGGTGATCATCTCGAGGATGACGATGTTTTGACCACCTCTTCCTCGACCGCCACCACCACCAAGGATTGCGCCCCACATGGCGACGCGACTTACGAGTCCTGCGAGCATGCCCACACCCGAGGCGATCGTCATCACCGCGACGTCGCGGTGAGCGACGTGACTGAGTTCGTGGGCGAGAACCGCTTCGAGTTCTTCATCACTGAGCCGGCGCATGATGCCGCGCGTGGCACAGATGACTGCGTGCTTGGGGCTTCGTCCCGTGGCGAATGCATTAGGTACGTCAACCTCGGCGACACCGACGCGAGGCTTCTCCATGTTGGCGAGCAAACAGAGACGATCGACGATCTCGTGCAACTTTGGTTCTTGAGCGGGCGTCACTTCATGGGCGTGCATCGAGAACATCGCAATCTTGTCCGAGAAGAAGTACTGGGAAAAGATCAAAGCGAAAGCGATGACGATCACGAATTCAAAGGCGACTCCGACTCGTATGAGCACCGTGATGATGATCGCGTACAGCAAGACGAGCAACAAGCCCGTCACGAACATTCGTACGTTCAGACCGTGATCCGTTTCAATCTTTGATTGTGACATTGTTATGCATCTTTCCCGGTTGGTAGTTCTCCCGTGGCGTCGCCACCGGTCCCCAGTTGACTCTTCAGTGCCGCGAGTTGGGCGTCCACGTTCGACTGGGCGCCCGCCTTGTCGAGCTGGGACTGGATGTCGTCGCTCGGGCTGTTGAGATCAGTGAGGGCTCCTGACGCCAGCAGTTCGTCCAGAGCACCGCTGCGCGCTTGCATCTCGGCGACTTTGTCCTGGGCGCGTTGCATGGCGGCACCGGCGTCGGTCATGGAGGTCGAAATCCCCGCGACGGCCTCGTTGATGTGCGCCGACGCTTCGGCGGCCGTGTACGTGGCCTTGATGGTCTCTTTACGAGTGCGGAACGCCTCAATCTCGGTCTGCAGGCGCTGGGAGGTCTGGGTAAGTTTGTCCTCTTGCTCGACGATCGTGGCGTGCTGGGCGTCCAGATCCTTTAGCTGAGCAGCGATTCCCTCGCGGCGCGTGAGCGCCTCGCGCGCGAGCGGTTCGTTGCCCTGGGCGAGGGCCGCTTTGGCCTGCTCGGCCAGCTTGTCACCTTGGGTCTTTAGCTGCTCGGCTTGAATCTCCACGCGCTTGCGCGCGGTGGCGACGTCGGCGACGGCGCGCTTGACCTTGGTGAGGTTCTCCAGTTGTTGTTCGTAGGAGAGGTCGAGCGTCTGGCGCGGGTCTTCCATCTTGTTGAGTGCGGCGTTCGACTTGGCCTGGAAAATGGTCGTAATTCTCTTACCTAAACCCACGGGGGCCTCCTTGGTTACCTGTCCAGACTAGGGGTTACTGCGATGGCTGATTGCTAAGAACTTCGTAGCGGGGAGTTTAATTCCCGGGCAGTTCTCCGTCTTGGGAGCGGGCTTGATCAGCGAGTTGCGTTCGAAAGTCTTGCAGCGCCGTTGTGAGCGCTTCGTCCCCGAGGGCCAGAATTCGTAAGGCGAGCAGGCCGGCGTTCGCGGCGCCGTTAATCGCGACCGTGGCGACGGGAACACCTCGTGGCATCTGAACGATTGACAACAGCGAGTCGAGTCCGTCGAGGCGCTTGAGGGCGACCGGCACGCCAATCACCGGCAGCGTGGTCATCGCGGCGAGCATTCCCGGCAAATGGGCTGCGCCGCCGGCGCCCGCGATCAAGAGACGCAGTCCACGACCGCGGGCGTCTCGGCCGTAGTCGATCATTGCTTCGGGGGTTCGGTGCGCCGAAACCACGTGCATCTCGTACTCGACCCCGAAGTCGCCGAGCACGGTGGCGGCGTCACTCATGACCTCGAGGTCGGATGAACTGCCCATCACGATTCCCACCTGAACGGTCACTGCGCCTCTTTCGTCTTCGTGCCGTACGCGCGCGCACCACGCCATGCTCTCACGTGAGCGACGTGGGCGTCGTCACCCACGCTCGTCACGTGACCCAGTTTCCGGTTCGGGCGCCATGACTTGGCGTAATCGTGCACGAAAACGTCGGCCTGTTCGCGCGCCGCTTGCAGCGAGCCCGGCTCGTCTGCGCCAACGACGTTGACCATGACGGCGTGTGCGAACTTCGGGGTCGTCGCTGCGAGCGGCTGGTTCGAGACCGCGAGCAAGTGATTCTCGAACTGGCTGGCGGCGGCTCCTTCAATCGTCCAGTGACCAGAATTGTGTGGTCGCAGTGCGACTTCGTTGACCACGAGTCCGGCGCGGGTGACGAAGTACTCAACCGCGAGGACACCCACGCCTTGGATGAGCTTCGCGATTCGCGTGGTCAACTCGTCGCTCGCACGCTCGATGTCCTCAGTGACTTCTGCTGGGAAAATGACCTCGACGCACATAGCGTCGCTCTGGACGGTCGTCACGAGGGGATACAGAGCGAGCGCGCCATCAACGCCACGAACAACGAGGCGTGAGACCTCACTCTCGAGGTCCAAGCGCTCCTCGACCAGTACCGCACCGCGGCGCCCGAGTTCGTCGATCGTGGCCAGTGTCTCCACTCTTGATTGAGGAAAGAGGACACCACGTCCGTCGTAACCGCCGCTCGACGCCTTGAGGACGGGCTCGGTATCGAGACTGTTCAAAAAGTCGGCGAGCGAGGAATCCTCGCGCGAGTGCACCACGAGGAATCGGGGAACGGGAATTCCCGCATCCGCGAAGCGCTGGCGCTGGTAAGACTTGTCGACCGCGAATCGCAGGGCGTCGACGCTTGGTCGCAGCACTGCACCTTGGTGCTCGAGGAAAGAGAGAAGTTCGAGATCGACGAGTTCGTGATCGAACGTCACGACGTCAGTCGCCTTAATCAATCGCTCGATCGCGTCGCGGTCATCTGGCGATCCCACGAGAAACTCGTCACAGGTAAGCACTGCGGGTTCGTCACTGGACGCCGCGAGCACCACGGTAGTGACGCCCACCTCGGGCGCGGCTTCTCCCATCATGAGGGCTAACTGTCCCGCCCCAATGATCCCCACTCGTACGCGGCTAGGTTGGGTTTGATTTGACACGACCAAAACGCTACAGGTCGACGGGGAGGACTTTTCACGATGCGCATCGCCGCCATGCTCGATACCGAAGGATCGATCGACACGACCATCGAGCGTGCGACGCACCTGCATTCTTTGGGTTTTCGTTCGATGTGGGCGTCACAGACTTTTGGTCCCGACACCCTGACTGTTCTGTCCATCGTCGGACGCTCGCTTCGTGACGTCGACCTCGGTACCGCCGTAGTACCAGTCCAACCTCGCCACCCCACCATGCTCGCGGCCCAAGCACGTACCGTCCAAGAGGCCATCGGCGCCACACTCTCCTTGGGGATTGGCCTCTCGCACCAGGTGGTCGTCGAAGGTCTCTGGGGTCTCTCGTTCGACCATCCGGCGCGCTACATGCGCGAATATATCGACGCGCTTGGTCCAATGCTGCGTGGTGACAACGTCAACGTGCAAGGAGAACGCGTGAGCGCGTTGACGTTTAATCCACTCGGCCCCGCGCAGACGCGCACGCCGGGACTGTTGCTCGCGGCGCTTGGTCCCAAAATGTTGAGTCTCGCAGGCGCCATGACTGACGGAACTGTGTTGTGGATGACGGGAGTGAAGACCATTGCTTCACACATCAGTCCGCTGCTTCGCGAAGCCGCCGCGAATGCTGGGCGAGGTGAGCCGCGGGTGGTGTGCGCTTTACCCATCACCGTGACCAAGGACATCGAAAAGGCGAAGGCCCTCATCAACGAGCACTACGCGGTCTACGCGACGTTACCGAGTTACACCGCGATGATGGAGCGTGAAGGTGCGCGCGAACCCGCCGACGTCGGCATCATCGGCAGTGCCGAGCAGGTGCTCGAACAATTGCATGGACTTCGTGACGCCGGCGTGACTGAGTTCGCCGGAGCGCCTTCGGGTACTCCCGACGAACAAGACGCCACCTTGCAGGTCTTGGTGCACTACGCAGCGCTGCACTAAAGAGTCTGTTTTTCAGGGGCGCATCGAAAGAATTCTTGGCGCGAGCGGGTAAGGTGTGTAGCCCTAAGGAGTCCCTATGTCAGTTGCCGCAAGCATTCTCTCAGTTATCTTGTTCTTGGCTTTTGCCACGTCAGGAGTGCAAAAGATTCGTTTCAACCCCATGATGTCGGGCTCCGCCGAGCACCTGGGCTTTTCCAAGTCGGCGTATCAGCGCATTGGGGCCCTGGAAGTCGCCGGCGCGCTGGGCGTCATTTTGGGAGTTGCCTCGAAGAGCTCGAATTTTTTCGGAGCCTTGAATGTGGCGGCGGCGGTGGGCCTCGTGCTCATGATGGTGATGGCAGTGTCATTGCACCTTCGCAAGGGTGATGATGTCAAAGTATTCGCACCCGCAATCGCACTCGCCGTAATTTCGCTCCTCGAGGTGATTTTTCGCCTCGCCTAAATCAACGCGGCAGGCGAGTGTGCTTGAACTCGTTGAGTTCAGGTTTATAGCGAATCATCGCAACCAAGGAATCGATGACTTCGATTGACGCCTTGACGTCATCGGTGGGTGGATCCATATAACGAACAAACGCGGCGTCGTCGTTGACGACGAAAGTTGGTACGCCAAACGCTTCGAAGCGCTCGTACTTTTTGAAACTCTCGCCAATCACCCTATGGGGACGACGCGTCACGAGGTCGTCTCTTACGAGCTGGGTGTCCACGTGCAAAGGGGCCAGCACGGCGTCAATCTGTTCGAGAGTGACGAGTCGAATTGCGTGTTCGTGGCGCGCGCGAAAGAGTGCCTCGTGCGACTTGAGGAAGTAGTCGGGTTGCAGGTCACGCACCGAGACGCTCACGGCGAGCGCCAGGAGGTCGGCGTCGTGTTCGGGGTCGTCCCACACGTCAAGAGCACCGTCGCCTTTGTAGCCCTGACTCATGGTCCAGGGAACAAATTCCACGCGAAAATCAGCGCCGCCTTGCAGGGCCTTGAGAACATGTAAGTGAATGTTCTTTGCGAAGGGACAGCGGTAATCGTACGAAACCTCAAAGGACGTCATGGTTGCAGCCTAGGGATTAGCGAACCGGGACTGGTACACCATTCGCTCGGCACAGGTCCTTATACGAACAGAAACGGCACGTATTGACTGACGGCGTCGCAGGAAAATCACCGTCGGCGTAGTAGCGCTTGATTCTTTCCCATGCGCTCACTGCTGAAGCCGTTCGCGCCTTGACGGTGACGTCGGTAACGGAGCGTTCGATCGTCTCACCTTTGGCGACGTAGAGAAGACGGATCTTCACCGGCGTCTCGCCGAGTTTTTCGCGACACAAGGCGGCGTAAAGTTCGGCGTTGGCAAAGGTTTGCGTGTCGTAGTTGCGATTGGGAAGTGAGCCAGTCTTGTAATCCACGATGACAAGATTTCCTTCGTCATCGCGGTCGAGTCGGTCCAAGATGCCAAAGAGCGGCGTCTCGTCCACATTTACCCCGAGTCGAAGTTCGATGCCTTCGGAGTTCACGAGGCGCGGGTCTTCCATCTCAAAGTACGTGTTGATGATGGACTCGGTCTCTTCGAGCAGTTGGGCGAGCAGCGAGTCGTCAAGGTCAATGTCGGCTCGGACTTCGCTGGTCAAGATGGCGTCGATGGCGGGGTCGACAAATTCTCGAGCCTTGTCTCTCGTGCGCTCTTGGGCGGGCTCGAGAAAGAGGTGCTCAAAGATGTAGTGGACGAAACGTCCTTTGGCCGTTGCGTACGACGCGGGTTGGGCAATGCGTTCGACCGAGGCGTGTTGGTAGCGGCGCGGGCAAGCTTGAAAGTCAGCGAGTCGCGACGGCGAGAGTGATTTGGGAAGCGACTGTTCGAATGACATGAGACAACCGTAGGTCACCGCTGTCACATGTTGGACATGATGAACGCGAGTAGAAAGGATCACGTGACGTCGAACGAGGGCTACTGGCCAAGTCCCTGGCCCGGCGAGGACAACGGCGCTGATCGCAATGCCGTCTCGTCATTGCAGGTCACACGAGATTTGACGATTCGCATGACGTCTCGTCTCGCACCGATCGCGACGATGGTGGTGCTGCGCGCACCCGGTGAGGTCTTCTTACTGTGTCACTCGGGAGGTGATGAGGCAAAAAGCTGGGTCGAGCGAATCGATCCCGAGACTCTCGAGCCGTTGGCGCGATCCGTGGACCTCGCCGCGGGGCCGACCTGGCCCGGAGGGCTAGCGGCGCACGTCAACGGTTCGCTCTACGTCGTATTCGGAAGTTACGTGCATCGACTGAGTTCGGGACTCGAACTTTTAGGGTCGCGCGAGTTACCAAGAACCAGACCCTATAACTCATTCGTACTTCTTAACGGCGGTGAGATCGTGACCAAGGATTTTGGGGGATCTCGACCTGGCGAATCCTCGGACAACCAAAGCCATGATTGTGAGGTGCTCGTGCTCGATCCCGACACGCTCGAGACGCTCGGGTCCTGCACGTTGCCTGAGGCCTCGGTTGCACGCGTCAGTGCCTCGCACAATGAGATTTACGTGGTGGGTGTGACCAGACTCTTTCGACTCTGGTGGCGAGAAGGTGTACTGATTCTCGACGAGGACTTCATTGTTCCGTACCGCAGTGACGAAGGCGAGGGATACGGTTGGGACGCGGTTGTTACGGACTCACACGTGTGGTTCTTGGACAACGGCGCGGGATCAGAGGCCTACGCCGGTTCGCTGGTTGGACTCGGCACTTCGCGAACTGGTCAGAAGTTGTTGCAGGTCGATCGTGCGAGTGGCGCGATTCGTCGGTTCAGTGTTCACGACCAGAGTCCGAGTATCGTCGCGAACCCACCAGCCATTGATGCACGGCGATCCATTGCGGTTGGCTATGACAGTTCAAACGGCGTGGTGCGGGCCTTTGATTTCTCTGGCGGAAATGATGAGGTGTTGTGGACGCGAAAGGTCAACCACGCGATGCATCCGGTGATCTTGGCAGATTCGAGACTCGTGATGTTAGATGACTATGACGTCGCCGAGCAGCGAGACGACGTCGTGTTCCTTGATCTTTTCTCTGGCGAGGAGATGCATCGAGCGAGGACCGAGAGTCCTCTGCAATCGGTGTTGTTCGCGAGTCAAGGCTTTGGTGAAGATGTTTATGTCTGTTCGTTTAGTCACGTCAGTCGAATCTCCTTTTCCAGCGACTGACGACGAAACAGTCATCGAGTGAGGTGTAGAAAGGTGGAGTGAAACAACGCCCAATGTTGACGCGTCACGGCAACGTTGTTCGCACGTCGTATTGGAATGGCGTGAGTATTGGCGACCCCGTGGTCGTTGATGGTCCCAAAGAACGTCGCCAACAATGGGTGTTCGTTGCGTTCGTGCGAAACGAAGCCACCGAGGATGAATGGGTGGAAGTACGAGGCGGTCGCGTCGGAGAATCCAAAGGACGTTCATTTCGACCGGAATTGATCTTTCCGCAGAGTGCGAAGAAGGGCTCGAGAATCGTGGGGCCGTCGCTCGCCGACGCCCCTTTACTCCCTATTCCCTGATCCGAGGCTGGTCGATTGCGTTGATTCGTCGCGAAGCCACGATGAAGAGGCCGGGCACGATTGAGACCAGCGTCGCCACGACGTAGTAGGCGCGCACACCAATGGCGTTCGCGAGCGCGCCCGCGAACACGAGGCCGAGGGGGCCAAGCCCGAGCGAGACGAACCAGTCGACCGAGCTGACGCGACCCAAGAGCTCACGTGGCACTTCACTTTGTAACATCGACTCCCATATCACGTTGCCCAAGATGAGGCCCGGCGACGCGATGAGGGGAAAGAGGAAGACCTCCCAGTAGTTGCTCGCCACGGCGATGAGTAGCGCCGAGATGCCACTGAAGAGCCAGAACGCCCACATCACCCGAATTCGTCGACGGGGCAACTTAAGGTTGCCCGCTACGAGAGCTCCCATGGTGCCCGACAAACCCGAGACCGCAAAGAAGACGCCGACGATTTCGGCGTCGCTATGTAGGGTGTGGCGAAGGAAATAGGGAAGCAGCACGCCCATGGGTACAAAGATGGTCGCGTTGGCGAGTGTTACGCCGAGAAGCGTCGTCCAGATCCACGTGTTGGTTCGCACGTATTGAAGACCGCTCTTGATTTCTTGGAGCATCGAGGTTCCCTCGGATCGCAAGGGCGCCGGCGTCGCGCGCATCAAGATCAGGGCGGCTGCGCTGACGGCGAAGGTGCCGGCGTCGATCGTGATCGCGAGCGATGTTGAAAAGGCGGCGATCAAACCGCCCACGCCCGGTCCAATCATGTTGCCCACCAAATTGTTCGCGAGCGGTCGCACCGCATTCATGGCCGGCAGTAATTCCTCGGGGACGATTTCGGGGGTGATTGCCGAAAGGGCCGGTGTGAAGAGTGCGTCAAAGACGCCAAAGAGAACTGCGAAGGCAATGAGTTCCCAGTAGTGAAGCTCGCCAGTAACGAGCAGCAACGCCAAAATCGCGGTCAACACACCGCGTCCGAGGTCGGATATCAAGAGAAGGAGGCGTCGCGAGAAGCGATCGACGATGGCTCCGCCAATCAGGATGAAGACGACGAGCGGGATGAGTCGCGCCGCGGCGAACCACGCCAAGCGAAGTGGGCTGTGATAGCGGTCGAGCAAGAGCAGCGTCAGGGCGGTGAGTGCGACGCCGTCGCCAAAATTGGAAATCGTTTGACCCGTGATGAGCAGCGTCGGTTCACGGTGACGTGCGAGTTCAAGAATCGCGAGACGACGTTTCATTCGTAAGACACTAGGGTTTGACCTCCTTGGTGACGGACGTGACTCCACAAGTGGCCACTACTGTCAGATCGTGAGCCAAAAGACGTCGATGCTGCTTTATGACGGTACGTGCGGGTTTTGCACCCAGTGTGCGCGCTGGCTGGAACGGCACCTCAAGCGATCTTCGATGATGAACCTCGTCGCTTCACAATCGTTGTCGGATTTGGAACTGCATCAGTTGCGATTGAGCCGCGAGCGCGTGACTGAGACACTGTGCTGGAGTGATCGAAACCGAACGGAGTTCGGCGCGGTGGCTGTGTCGAGGGCACTGCTCAATACGAGAGGATTCTGGCCGATCTTGGGAGTCGTTATGCGTACTGCGCCGGTGTCCTGGGGTGCTCGTTACGTCTACGCAAAGGTTGCGAAGAATCGATTTCGACTTCCCGGTGCCAGTGCGTCTTGTGCGAACGTCCGTTGAATTCTGAAATTGTCTTCAGTTCTTTGCGCGTCGAAGCGACGGGATTGGCTCAGAGTTTGAACCGGACGGTTTGAGACCAACCAACCTCTTCGAATGACGCGGTAAAGGCGTAGATCCCTTGGGGAAGCGCCGCGTGCGATCCGGTCGCGTCTGGTTCCCAGGCGATACTTCTTGTCCAAGTGACGAGCGGTTTAATAGGAATGAGTTCAAGGTACATTGCGCACGCGCCTGGACCAGAGGTCGTGTAGCAACTGTTCCAGACCGTGGCGCCGTCGGGACTGGTGACGCTCATCATGGGCGACGTCGGCCCTACCGCGATTGAACATTGTTCGTGCGACATGTTCTGAAGCGATGTTGTCAACATCAGTCTCGTCGTTGCTCCCGTGGTCTGCGTTGTGACTTGAGCTTTCTCGATGACTGTTGCGTGCGCGCAATCTGGCGCGGGAACGGGAAGTTCAGACGTCGCGCCGTTGGCGCTCGCGACGCTCACTGTTGACAGTGAAGAGAGCAATGTGAACGCGATGAGAAATGGAATAGTGAAGCGCCGCACGCTGCGAGATTATCTTCACGGCTGTGTGGACTCGGCATGTGTCTTCTGACCAGCCATTTAGGCTAGATAATCATCTACGTTGACTTAGTCTCACGTTGGACCAATGTCTCTCGAGGTAATTCATGACAATCCATTCGTGGAAGTCCCTCGCGTGGCGAGCTTTCGTCGAAACAGTTGTTAGGCGACTGAGAGGTATCGGTCTTTACCAATGGCTCGCCACCAGTATTGGCCTTCGACGTTTTCTTCTGGACGTTCACGCAACCGTTCCTTGGACTTGTCAATACAAAGGGCAGTGGCACGACTTTGCATTTGTTGAACGAATTGTGCTTTGGACGACTGGTCCGTAATCCTTCAGCGTCCAAGCATCACTCAACAATTGGTGACGATCGTCGAAGTGGGGGAATCTTCTTGGGCGCCACCGAACGGGCTGGAAGTTCTTCGAGGAGTTTTAACGTCGCCAGAGTTACCGCTTTGACGGCGGATTCGAATGCCTCAACAGTCTTCGTTGAAGTGTTTTGAACACCGCTTATCTTTCGCACGTACTGGCGCGCAGCCGATTCAATCTCGTCGGGTGTGGCCGGTGGCTCGAGTCCTCGCAGGATGGTTATGTTTCGACACATTCCAAGAGGGTAGGTCGCAAGCGACGTCAAGGTGTCTCGTTAGACCCGTTACGCGTACGAGTTCCACCAATTTGTGAAGTAACGGAAGCCGGTTTCCGGACAATGTTTTGGGCGCAATTGTTGACCTGTGAGCACTACGCAGTGGTCTCTCGGGCTCTCGCGAAGGTGTACTCAGATATTGCAATTTCAACGAAAATCGTGAGAGCGGGTGACGGGAATCGAACCCGCATGGCCAGCTTGGAAGGCTGGAGCTCTACCATTGAGCTACACCCGCGTGTCCCCTTCGAGACGTGCACCAGTCTATTGCACGCCATCTAGCGTGGATTCGTGGAAACGTCACTCTACGACCAACTCGGAGGTGACGAATTCTTCGTTCGTCTCGTTGACGCGTTCTACCTAGAAGTTGAATCCAGTGAGATTCTGCGCCCGATGTACCCCGATGAGCTTGCGGACTCCAAGCGTCATCTCGTCTTGTTCTTGGTGCAGTATTGGGGTGGCCCGACCCTTTATATGCAAGAACGGGGTCATCCACGCCTGCGAATGCGCCACGCCCCGTTTCACATCACGAAGCGTGCACGCGACGCGTGGCTCGAAGCGATGAATGCTGCGCTCTTGAGTCTTCGCGATGAAATGACCGATGAGCAGTTCGGCGAACTGACGTCGTACTTTGACATGGCGGCGCGTCAACTGCGAAACGTGTAGCGCCCGATCCTTATTCGGCCCTGACCAATGGCGGCACCAAGAATGACGATGAGGCCACCCACTGGTTCGTACCACGCCAATCGTTCGTGCAAGAAAATGAGTCCGACGACTACGGCGACGACGGGGGTCAAATATGTGACGGTGCTTGCGATGGAGCTTCCCGCGTTCGCGATGATGCGAAGGTTCCACATGTAGGCGAAGCCACTCCCAAAGACGCCCAGACCGACAGCACCGATCACAATTTTGGTGCTCAGAGCGTGTCCGTTGAGTCCGTCGAGCAGAAAGGTTGGAATCAGGGCAACGGTCGCCAGAAGTAACTGTGCCGCTGCCAGTGAGGCAACGGGTAATTTTCGCGGGGACACGTAACGTCGGGTGTAGGGAAACGACACGCCGTAGAGGATCACCGCGACCAAGAGCGCCACCACCGCCCACCACGGATTCGTGCCAAATCCGTGCCAGACGCCGAGCACGACGAGCACACCGAACATCCCAATGCCGAGACCAAGGCTCTGATGGGAAGTGATCGGGTCGTCGCGAAAGACGACCGCAATGAAGAACAGTGAGGTGAGTGGGGTGAGGGCATTGATGATTCCCGCGAGAATCGACGTGGTGCGCGTTTCGGCGACGGCGAAGAGGACGCCCGGAATCACGTTCAGGCACAGTGCCACGACGAGCAAATGGGCCCACACGACAAATTCACGGGGGTAGGACTGCTTGGTAGCGACAAGGACAAGGAACAAAGTCAGCGCGCCCAGGGCGCATCGAATGAAGGCCACCCCAAAGGGCGTGAAGGCGCCAAGTGAAAATTTGATGAAGAGAAAGGAACATCCCCAGACGAGACCGAGGGCGATGTAGGCGAGCAGCCAGGGACGCGGATTATCGCTCATCATCGCCTTAGGTTAGGTCCGGTCATAAGTCGACGAACGTCGCAGCGGTGTTCCATCGACGTCATTTGTATTTAGCATTGAGTCATGGCGAGAAGGATTCATTGGCGACGGGACGAGGAGCGGGTCATCTCGGTCACCCCGGTTGGGCGTGGTTTGGTTCCTCCGCTGCTCGGTGTCGCTGCCTCGGTTGGGATCATTGAGTATGCGAGCATGCATTTTCACGTCGTGGACGAATTTCGTCCATGGCTCCTGCTTGTTCTGGCGGGACCTTGTGCCCTCGTGCTCTTAACGCGTACGTGGAATTGGCGCTCGCACAAGATTCATCTTTCGAATCAGCGTGTCGTCGTCGAGGGCGGTGTCTTGCACCATTGGCGTAGTGACATCGAACTCGGTGACGTCGTAGCGACTCGAATTGAACAACGTGGCTTTCAGCGAATCACGAAAAAAGGTCTCGTTTCGTTGGATTCGCGCAGTGGCGTTATTCAACTCGGTCTCGTTCGTCATCCTGGTGCACTGGTTCGCATGATTGAAAACGAACGGGTCGATCATCATGCGTCGGACGTTTCCTTCGACACCGTCTTTGATTTTGATGCGCCCCAGGACCACGATTTTGACATGAATCCGCGGCAACATCGACGGAGGCGCCATTGATCGAAGGGCTGGATCAACCAAGTACCCTCAACAGTGTGATTACTCGCTACCGCTGCACCTCATGTGGAAATCTGACCCGATTTGACGTGGTGGAGACGACGTCGGTTCGCTCCTTTCACCACTACACCGTGGGCGGGGAATTGAGTGTCGAGGAACCAGAAGTGATTGCCCGATCGATTGAATCGGTGACGTGTCGATGGTGCGGTCACGGACGAGGCGTCGAGGTCATCACCGAGACGCCGTAACAAAACGTGCGCACCTTCGACGCGCCGCGACCGCGTTCGACGCCCAAGTCGTTCGAGGCGCTCACTCTTGATGGCAATCGCGTCACCCACGTCTTTGAGGGAATGACCCTCCTGGTCGCCATCAAGTCCAACTGTGATGGTTGTCGTGACTTCGTTCAAGCTCCGCTCGAGGAGTTTGCGGGGCTTCACGTTGTTATCGTGAGCGCCAACGCGACTCGTCACGACGAATGGTCGGGCGCTTCGCACCCGATTGTGGTGGCGCCAGAGATCCTTGAACTCTTAGACATACGTTGGCCCCCGTTCTACGTGTTGATCGACGCGGCGCGCGAGCGTGTCGTCACTGAAGGCGTCGTCTTTGGACCTTCGCAGGTGTACCAGGAGATCCTTCCTTTTCTTTGAACTGGTGTCACACCCCTCAAGCAGAGTGTTCTCAGTAACGAGAGAGGTGTGCAATGGCCAGTCGAATTGAGTTATCGATCAGTTGTGAGGACTGTGTGCGGCGTGGCACACCCGATTGTCAAGATTGCTTGGTGAATTTCGTCCTCGGCGATGAACCTGGTCAACTCGAGATGTCGAGCGAGGACGCGCACGTCGTGGAACTCTTCACCCAACAGGGTTTGATTCCGCACCTTCGTTACCAACAACGCACGACCTAACGACCATGTGGCCATTGCGCCACAACTAGCGTGGTCTCATGGCGCGCCATCTCTTGGTGACTAATGACTATCCGCCCAAGACCGGCGGCATCCAGGTCTACCTTCACGAATTGTGGAGTCGGCTCGAGCCCGAGCGAGCAGTCGTGCTCACGGCATCGTCGCACGATGACGCCGATTCGTTCGATGCAGCGAGCAAAGTCACCATCGAACGCGTTGCGCAACAGACTTTGTTTCTGCCAAGTCTTCGTACGTTTCGTGCAATCGAGGACGCGATAGAGCGCCACGATCCCGACTTGGTCCTGCTCGATCCCGCGTGGCCGCTCGGTCTTTTGGGGCCACGACTGTCACGCCCCTACGGCGTGGTTTTGCACGGTGCCGAAGTGGCAATACCGGGCCGACTTCCCGTGAGCGCTTCGTCGATGCGCTACGTCCTTCGTCATGCGAGTGTTGCGCTTTGTGCGGGTGGCTATCCCGAACGCGAAGCGCGACGTGTCGTTGCCGAGTACATGCCCCCAGTTATCCAGGTGCCACCGGGAGTCGACACGCGACAATTTCATCCGCTGAAACCGCAGCGGCGATTGGCCGTGCGACGAAGTTTGGGAGTGGGTGACGAGGAGCTCCTCGTAAGTTCGTACTCGCGTCTGGTCCCTCGAAAAGGTATGGACACTCTCATTCGGGCCTCGGCACAGGTCGCTCGAACGATCACCAACCTTCGTGTCTGCATTGGTGGAACGGGACGAGACCGCGAGCGCTTAGAACGTCTGGCGACGAAACTTGGAGCCCCGGTCTCGTTCGTGGGTCGAATCCCTGAGGACGCGTTGAGTGAGTGGTTAGCCGCATCTGATCTCATGGTCATGGACTGTCGAAGTCGATGGTTCGGTCTGGAACAAGAAGGGTTTGGCATCGTGTTCTTGAACGCAGCGGCGTGTGGCGTGGCATCGATCGCGGGACGCTCAGGTGGGAGTCACGAAGCGGTGATTGATCGGTCGACCGGAACTGTCGTGAAGCGACCACGCAGTGCGCACGCTCTCGCGACGGCGATAAGCGACTTGTTACTCGACGGGCCCGTTCGTGAACTGTACGCGCGCCAAGCACGAGAATTGGCGGTGGCGCGATTTGATTGGGACACGCTCGCGGCATCACTCGGCGAAGGCCTCGCTGCCTTTGATCACTTCGGCGTCGCACAGCGTCTGACCTAAGGTATATCGGTGGGAGGCGGCGTGTCACAGCGAGCGACAGAGTCAATAACAGTAAACGCCCCACCCGCGATTGTCTATGGCGTCGTAACGGACTTTGCGGCGTACGACGCGTGGGTGAGCGACCTTAAGAAGATAGAGATCCTCGAGCGCGACAGCGAGGGACGTGCTCTCGAAGTCGAATTTCGCGCGGCGGCCTTTGGCCGTTCGACGACGTACTCGCTTCGATACGACTACAGTCGCGCACCAGAATCCATTCGTTGGGTCCAAACGCACGGAGACTTGACTGAGATGATGCAGGGTCAATACCGTTTTGACGCGGCGGGCAACGCGACGAGTGTGACCTACGACCTCGAGGTGGAACTTCTGGTGCCAATCCCGCATTTCATCAAGTCACGTGCGGCCCAGCGCATCCAGAGCCAAGCGCTGCGCGAATTGAAAGCCCGGGCTGAGTCACTCGCATGAATGACGTCGCGATTGGCGTCGATGTCGGAGGGACGAAGTCGCTCGCCCTGCTCGTTTCTCGAGATGGTCGAGTCCTTGATGAAGCCCAGGTTCCTTCGTCGCACGACAGCGCCCAAGCGCCTGGCGTGGCGACTGCGGTGGCCCTCGAAGCACTGGTGACCGATCTCGCCAAGCGCAACGGATTGCTCATTAAGGAGATTCCCCTGGGCGTGGGACTACCGGGCATGATGCGACGAAATGGCGAATTGGCGTTCTCCCCGAATCTCCAGACCGCATCGGGCGCGAACTTCTCCACACTTCTCGGTGAAACGCTGAAGAGTTCGAAGGTCTTTTATGAGAACGACGCGAACTGCGCGGCACTCGCCGAACACGCCTGGGGTGCGGGTAGGGGCATCGACGACTTCGTGATGGTGACCCTCGGTACGGGAATCGGTGGCGGCGTGATCGCCGACGGCCAATTGGTACTGGGGCGAAGCGGCTTCGCGGGTGAAATCGGACACATGGTCGTTGAGGCGCGCGGCGTTCCGTGCCCGTGTGGGGCCATGGGTTGCTGGGAGCGCTACGCGTCGGGGAGCGCCCTTCGACGTCTCATTTGCGATGCAGCGAAGCAAGGACAATTGACGACGTTGCTCGAACGCGCAGGCTCGCCCGAACAGATCCAGCCCGAGGACGTCACCGCCCTCGCCGCTCTGGGCGATCAAGAAGCCCTCGATCTCCTTCGTCAAGTGGGATGGTGGTTGGCGCTCGGCCTCGCCAATCTGGTGGCGATCCTCGACTCGGGACACTTCGTCATCGGTGGCGGGCTCTCGCGTGCGTCAGATTTGGTGGTGCCCGCCGCGCGCGAGTATTTGTCGGGACTCGTCGAGGGGTACCAGAGTCGTCCCCACATCACGATCACCACGTCGCACTTCGAGCATCGTTCCGGAGCAATGGGAGCGGCCCTGGTCGCTCTCACGCGTTGCGCGTGAAACTCGGGGTCTTGCTTCCGACGTTTCGTCGCGGGAGTGCTGATGCACTTGACTTCGCCGCCCAAGCCGCTCGGGCACAACTCGACGGCGTCTTTGCCTACGACCATCTCTGGCCAATGGGTTCGCCAACTCGACCGTCGCTCGCGCCCTTTGGCCTCTTGAGTGTCGTCGCGCAACGTCACGAAGAACTGAAGGTGGGACCGCTCGTCGCGCGGGTGGGGATGATCGCCACGCCACACTTGGTCGATGAGTTTCTGACGCTCGAGCGTTTGGCGCCGGGGCGCGTGATCGCAGCGCTTGGCACCGGAGACAAACTTTCGGCTGAAGAGAATCTGGCCTACGGACTGTCCGAACGCAGCGCCGACGATCGACGCGCGATGCTCGAAGAGACGTATCGGGCTCTGTCGCCGGCGCTGGCGGTGTGGTTCGGCGCGGGAGCGAGCAAGACCAACGAACTCGCGCGCTCCCTCGGGGTTGAATTGAATCTCTGGAACGCACCGCTGCAACGTCTGGTCGCAGAGTGCACTCGTGGTCCGACCAATTGGGCCGGACCCGCACCTGAGGATCTCGCCGCCCATCTGGACGCACTCGCCCGAGCGGGCGCGACGTGGGCCATCTTCAGTCCCGACGTCGATCTCTCACAGCTACGAGAGTGGCGAAGATCCAATGAACTAAGTAAGTTTCCTTGATGGAATTTCGACGAATTACCGGGCTGCCGCCGTACGTCTTTGCGCAGATCAATGGTCTAAAGGCCGAGGCACGCGCGGGGGGACGAGACGTCGTCGATTTTGGTTTCGGGAACCCGGACCTGCCGAGCCCGGACGTCGCGGTCGCCAAACTCGCCGAAGCCGCCTACAACCCGAAGAACCACCGCTACAGCGCGAGTCGCGGCATTCCCAATCTTCGCCTCGCCATGGCCAATCGCTACAAGTTGCTGTTCGACGTCGATATCGACCCCGAGACCGAAGTCGTCACCACTATCGGAGCGAAAGAAGGACTCACCCACTTGATGTGGGTCCTGCTCGGACCAGGCGACAGCGCGATCGTGCCGAGCCCGAGTTACCCCATTCATCTGGCGGGTCCGGGTTTCGCGGGCGCGACGGTGATAACCGTTCCCATTGCCGACCCCGGAGCGAGCGACGTCAATCCCGGTGACGCGTTCTTCGAAGGCCTGGTTGATGCCTATGAAAAGGCTGACGTGAAACCTCGCGTCATCATCTGTTCGTTTCCTCACAATCCGACGAGCGCGTGCGTGGACCTGGCGTTCATGCATCGTCTCGTGGACTTCGCGCTCGAGCACGACATTGTCGTGTGTCACGACTTTGCTTACGCCGACCTCGGCTTTGACGGTTACCGTCCGCCGTCGATCCTGCAGGTACCGCGCGCGAAGGAATGTTGCGTGGAGCTCTACACGTTGACCAAGTCGTTCTCGATGGCGGGTTGGCGCGTGGGCTTCCTCGTTGGTAATCCCGAGATCGTGGCGGCGTTAACGAAGCTCAAGAGTTATCTCGACTACGGAACATTCCAACCGGTTCAGATCGCAGCCATCGTGGCGATGAACGAGGCGGTGGACTACCCCGGACAATTGCTCGCCATCTACCAGACCCGTCGCGACTTGTTAATCGAGGGACTGAACCGCATCGGTTGGGAAGTGACGCCACCCAAGGGATCGATGTTCGTCTGGGCGCCCGTCCCCGAACCGTATCGTGAGATGGGCTCGCTCGAGTTCGCCCGATTCCTCATCGAAGAGGCGGACGTGGCGACGAGCCCGGGCGTTGGCTTTGGCGACGGGGGAGACGGTCACGTGCGTTTCGCGTTGATCGAGAACGAACTGCGTACCCAGCAGGCGGTTCGCAATCTTCGCCGCGCACTCACCAAACTCGGTTGAACTAGGGGAGACCCGCTCGACCAACGCCCACCTCGGCAACTTCGATGCACCCCTTGGTGACGTCGGCGATCTCGAAACGGTTGCTCGATGGGGCGCTCATGATGTAGAGCGTCGTGCCCGACGCGCCACCGAGCATGCACGCGAACGCCGTTTGACTGGTGGTGACCTCGCCCGTTATCTCGCCACCTTCTTTCACGCGCAGGCACTTGTTGGTCAGCGCGTTCGCGAGCCAGATTTGACCTTCGTCATCGAGACACATGCCGTCAGTGGCGACGAAGTCGAGTTGAGCCCACACGCGTCGATTGCTGAGCGTCCCGTCAGAATGCACGTCAAAGGCGCTGAGACGAAAGGCCATTGTTTCGCCAACGATGAGTGTCGCTCCGTCAGGAGTGATCACCGAACCGTTGGGAAAGGCCATCTCAGGCACGCTTTGGATGACCTCACCGTCTTGGTTCAAGACCACCAGGTTGGTCGTGGGTGGCGGCGAGGCGAGGAGTCCTTCGACTCCCACTTCGGCGAGCAAGGTGTCGAGGTCGAAGCCGAAGTTACCAACGTAGCTGAAGCCCGACGATGAGACGACCATGTCGTTAGCCCAAAACCCGCAGTACCGGCTGATATCGGCGAACTGCGTGCGTTGCTCACCGCGGAATCGAAGTACGCGCTGATCAACACTCGACACGCACAACAGGTCCCCGTCGGGTAGCCATCCGAGTCCCAACGGCTGCGTGTCGACAACGTGTTCGAGTCGTTCGTCACTGCCATCTTCGGCGATGGAAAACACACCGTGACGATAAAAGTCCGAGAACCAGAGTCGACCGTCGTGCCAACGTGGCCCCTCGCCAAACGACAGTCCCTCAGTGATGATGCGAGCGCTATAGCTGTCCATGTCTCTCCCTTGAGCGAAAACTAGTTCACGAACGTTCGCACGCTCGAAGCCACGCGTCAAAGACTGCGTTCAGTGGCGCGGGGTCTTCGGGTCGAAAGACTCGATTCGCTTGCCAGAGCTCGGCCAGCTGTTCGAGAGAATGCCAGACGCCAATCTCGAGGCCCGCCACGCACGCGGCCCCACGAGCGGTCGCTTCGAGAGTCTCGCTTCGTCGGACCTCGAGTTGACAACTGGTCGCTTGGAGTTGCATGAGCGTATCCATCGCGGCCGCGCCTCCGTCGGCCCGGAGTTCGCGAAGTCTCACCCCTCCGCTCTCGAAGGCGTCGGTAATGGCGCGCACCTGAAAGGCGAGCGCCTCGAGCAACGCTCGCGCGACGTGCGCTCGTGTGGAGCTCGAACTGAGCCCCGAGATCGATCCACGCGCGTCTCCTCGCCAGAACGGCGATCCGAGACCAGTGAAAGCCGGGACGAAGGCGACCCCGTCACTCGCGGGCACGCTCGTGGCGAGGGCCTCGAGGTCACTCGAGACGTCGATGAAACCAAGCTCATCGCGCAGCCACTGCACCGCCGCACCCGCGACGAAGGCGGAACCTTCGAGGCAGTACGTCGCGGGACCGAAGGCACCGAGGTCCCAGGCGACACTGGTGAGCAGGCCATCGACGACACCCGGCGAGCTGTCGCCCGCGTTGGCGAGGACGAAGGCACCAGTGCCGTAGGTGGCCTTGACGAGGCCCGTGTCAAAGCACGCCTGGCCGAACAGCGCGGCTTGCTGGTCGCCAAGGATCCCCGTGATTGGAACGCCGCTCAACTCAGGCACCGCGTCGGCACTGATGGTGGCGAAGTTGGTGGTCGAGGGTCGAATGTCGGCGAGGGTGGACGAGGGTACCGAAAAGAGTGAGGTCATGGCGGGCGACCAGTCCAGGGTGTCTAAGTCCATGAGCATCGTTCGTGACGCGTTGGATGGTTCGGTCAGGTACACGCCGCCCTCGTTCGCGCCACTGAGGAACCACAACAACCAGGTGTCGATGGTGCACAGGCTCGGCGAGATCGCGGAGTCGAGCGCACCCGAATCGAGAAGCCAGCGCATCTTGGTTGCGGAGAAGTAGGAGTCGAGGACGAGACCGGTGCACGAGCGAACGAGCGGCCCCTTGTCCTCGTTCGCTAACTTCTCGCAGTAGGCGCCAGTTCGACGGTCCTGCCAGACAATGGCGTGACCCGCGACGCGACCGGTTTCACGGTCGAAGCCGACCGTTGTCTCTCGTTGGTTGGTTATGCCCAGGGCGACGACCTTGTGACCACTTTCGCGAGCGCGCGTCGCCACCTCGCGAAGCGTCGCGACCGCCAGATCGGCGATTTCGAGGGCGTCGTGCTCGACCCAGCCGGGCTCGGGGAAGTACTGGGTGAGTTCTCGATACGCGCTGTCGTGGACGTTGGTGTTCTGGTCAAAGGCGATCGTGCGAACACCGCTCGTCCCGGCGTCGAGGGCGAGAATCAGCTCCATGGGCGCGAGGATAGTGAGGAATTCCCATCGTTTATTGGCCTTAGAATGTCGGGCGGAAGAAATCTTGCGAAATCGCAAAAATAGAGTTGACGTGGTGTAATTACAGTGCTGTAATAACACAGCATCTTGCGACGCGTAGTGGCCTCACCACTACATATTGTGGCTGGGGGGCCAGGATTCAGTATCCTCGTCATCCCGGGCCCCAGTGGTGCGAGAAGGCAAAGAGCAGTGTCGGAATCGAAAGAGAAGAGAGATTGAAATGGCCATCGCACCGCAGCGCTTAGGGATCGGGATCCAACGTTTCTTCACCAATGAAGATCGCCATCCGTACGATGAGGTGGTCTGGGATCGACGCGACGCTCGAATCTCGAACTTCCGTGACGGGTCGGTGGCCTTTGAGCAACTCGACGTCGAGGTCCCGGCGTCCTGGTCGTTTAACGCCACCAACATCCTCGCGCAGAAGTATTTTCGCGGCACCCTCGGCACCGAGGAACGCGAGACAAGTTTGAAGCAAGTGGTTAACCGCATCGTGGACACGGTCACGCAATGGGGCGTCGACAGCGATTACTTCGTCGATGAAGAAGAAGCGGAGACGTTTCGCGCCGAGCTGAAGCACCTCCTCATCACCCAAAAAGCTGCCTTCAACTCGCCAGTGTGGTTCAACATTGGAGTGAAGGGTGTGCCCCAGCAAGGCAGCGCCTGTTTCATCCTCTCGGTTGACGATTCGATGCGTTCGATTCTTAATTGGTACACCGAAGAGGGAATCATCTTTAAGGGTGGCTCGGGTGCGGGAGTGAACCTCTCAAAGATTCGCTCGAGCGCCGAAGGACTCGAGGGCGGTGGCACCGCCTCGGGACCAGTTTCCTTTATGCGAGGAGCTGACGCCTCAGCGGGCACCATCAAGTCCGGTGGCAAGACCCGTCGTGCGGCCAAGATGGTCATCCTTGATGCCGATCATCCCGACATCGAAGAGTTCGTCTGGTGCAAGGCGAATGAGGAGAAGAAGGCGCGCGTGCTTCGCGACGCTGGCTTTGACATGGACCTTGACGGCAAAGACATCACGTCCATCCAGTACCAGAACGCGAACAACTCGGTACGTGTTTCCGATGAGTTCATGCAGGCAGTCCTTAGTGATGACGATTGGAACCTCACCGCTCGTCACGGCGGACGAGTCGTGCGCTCGGTGAAGGCGCGTACGTTATGGCGCGACATCGCACGCGCCGCGTGGGAATGCGCTGACCCTGGACTCCAGTTCGACACCACGATCAACAAGTGGCACACGTCATCAAAGACGGACCGCATCAATGGATCGAATCCTTGTTCGGAGTACATGCACATCGATAACTCCGCGTGCAACCTGGCGAGCCTCAACCTCATGAAGTTCCTTCGCTCGAACGGCAGCTTCGACATCGAGGCGTTCAAGGCAGCGATTGAAGTGGTCTTCACCGCTCAAGAAATCATCGTCGGTGCGGCCGACTACCCCACCGAGAAGATTGGTGAGAATTCACGGAAGTTCCGTCAACTGGGACTGGGATACGCCAACCTCGGCGCGTTGTTGATGGCCTCGGGACTTGCCTATGACTCGGATGAGGGCCGAGCGTGGGCGGCGGCGATTACGGCGTTAATGACTGGTCACGCCTACGCCACCAGTGCTCGAACGGCCGGACGCATGGGTCCTCACGAAGGCTTCGCCGAGAACGCCGAGCCCATGATCAACGTGCTTCGCATGCATCGTGACGCCTCGTATCAGATCGATGAGTCAAAGGCACCCGCCGACATCCTTCAAGCAGCGCAACACGCCTGGGAGGAGGCGGTCGACCTCGGGAGTCGCCACGGCGTGCGCAATGCCCAAGCCTCGGTCCTCGCTCCCACGGGCACCATTGGTCTGTTGATGGACTGTGACACGACGGGTATTGAGCCCGACCTCGGTCTCGTAAAATTCAAGAAGCTTGTTGGCGGCGGCAACATGTCGATCGTGAACCAGACGGTGCCGCGAGCGCTCCACGTGCTTGGCTACAGCGACGAAGAAGTGTCGGCTATCGAGGCCTACATCGATGAGAACAAGTCGATCGTGGGTGCGCCGGCACTACGACCTGAGCACCTGCCCGTGTTCGCGTGTTCCATGGGCGACAACACGATTCATTATCTGGGTCACGTGAAGATGATGGGAGCGGTCCAGCCGTTCATCTCGGGCGCGATCTCCAAGACGGTCAACATGCCAGAAGACGCCTCCATTGAAGATGTCGAGAACCTGCACATGGATGCCTGGCGCCTCGGTGTAAAGGCCGTCGCGATTTATCGCGACAACTGCAAGGTGGGTCAGCCGCTTTCAACGGCGAAGAAGGTCGGCGAGGAGTCCTTGTCATCGGTGACCGCGACCGACTCGGTGGCCGCTGAGCTCTACACCAAGATCACCAAGCTGGAGGCCGCGCTCGAGCTCGCCAAGTCCGAAGGATCTCACGTGGTGGTGGGCGCGGTACGCGAGCGCCTTCCAAGGCGACGCGTCTCGACGACGTTCGCGTTTCGCGTGGCGGACTGCGAAGGATACGTCACCGTGGGCGAGTACGAAGATGGTCGACCCGGTGAGGTCTTCATCAAGGTCTCCAAGCAAGGTTCGACCTTGGCGGGCATCATGGACGCCTTTTCCATCTCGATCAGCCTTGGTCTGCAGCACGGGGTGCCACTCGCTACGTACGTGCGTAAATACGTCAACATGAAGTTCGAGCCGTCGGGCATGACCGACGACGCGGACCTGCGCATCGCGACTTCGCTCGTTGACTACATCTTCCGGCGACTGGCGCTGGATTACCTGAACCAGAACGATCGCGAGGAGTTAGGTGTCTTATCGACGAGTGAGCGGATACAACCCACGTTGCCCGAAGTCGCCGAGCAGGCCACGCCAAACGTTGGCTTGAGCGCCCAACCAACGCTCATTGACGTGATCGAGAAGCCTTACGTCAGTGATCCGCCGGCGCTCGTTAGTCGTTCGGAACAACGCGACGCACCGATGTGTTACCAGTGCGGCAACGCCATGCAGCGAGCGGGGTCCTGCTACGTCTGTTCAAGTTGTGGGGCGACCAGCGGCTGCAGTTGAGACGAGACGCACTCGTTGATCGTGGCTTTCGCATACTGAACCACGTTCATCGAACGGTGCTACACGTGTCGAATGGTTACCTCGGCAGTTCAGCGTTCGGGATGGCCGTGGTGGAACTGCGCACGACGGGGCGTAGCTCGGGACTCGCTCGCTCGACCATACTCACCGCACCGATTTACGAGCAGCATCGGGTCGTACTCGTGGCTTCGAAAGGTGGCGACGACCGAGATCCTCAGTGGTATCGCAACATCCTCGCGGATTCGCACGTGGAATTGACCCACAAACGAGTGAGAACAAAGATGCGCGCCCGAGTGGCGAGTGATGATGAGGCGAGCGTGCTCTGGCCACAGGTCATTCGTGCCTATCGGCCCTACGCGAGTTACCAAAGACGGTCGAGTCGTCAAATCCCGCTGGTGATTTGCGAACCGATCTGAGTCGTTCGAAGGGGCTTCTTGTTACGTTAGGGCATTAAGCAACGCAAATTCATAACCGGTCTGAACAAGGGAACTGATGATCAGGGCAACATCGCAAAGCGTCAAACGAAGTGTCGAGTGTTCGCAGTCTCGTGGTCGTCCCGCACTGGTGGCCCTGGTGTTGATCTCAACGTCGATTTTCGCACTCGGAGCGAACGCTTCCTCGACGACGCCCGAGACTTGGTCGTGGAGCGTGAATGGTGTGTTGGGCCAGCACGCTCAGTGTTCGTCGAAGGCCACCTCCTCAGCACAACACGCGTGCGCCTACAGCGTTTCGCGACCGGCGAAGGACGTTACCAGAGTGAAGTTCACGTTTTCCGTGTCGAACCTCGCCACGAGGACCGTCTGTTACGGAGTGAGTCTCTCCACCTCCTATGACGCGGGTCTCCAAAGCATCTGTGTGAAGCCCAAGTCCCACGGACAGTATTCGCAGAGCGGCGTCGCGAGTCATTTCGATCAAGCCAGTGTGAGCGTCTTTGTCACCAGTGGCTCGAAGAACCGACCGATCGCACCCGAGGCGTCCGCGTCCTCCTCGCCGTTTACGATTTCGTTTCTCCAGGTTGCCACGTCGTGATGAGATGCTCTCGCGGTCGAGGCGTTGTCGTCTGCACGAGACAGTTCTCGTGACGCAAGACACGAAGACACTTGTAACCTGCGTTGATGTACGCAATTTCTAATGAGCGCTTCGAAGCCCTCGCGCTAGAGGCCGTCGCGTCATTACCAATCGAACTTTCACGTGAGATGGATAACGTCGCCATCATTGTCGAAGATCGCGCTCCGGGACAGCCCTTGTACGGACTCTACGAGGGGATTCCGCTCACCAAGCGAGGACCCCTCAGTTACAGCGCGGTGATGCCGGATCGAATCACGTTGTTTCAAACGACGATCAGCCAATCGTGTTCGAGCGAGGCAGAGATTCGTGCCCAGATACGAAAGACCGTGATCCACGAGATCGCTCATCATTTTGGGATTAGCGACCCTCGTCTCGAGGAGTTGGGGTGGGCCTAACACGACGAGTGATCTTTCATGTTCGGACGAGTTCGTGAACGTGCGAAGCGAAATCCACTTCGACGAAGATCGAGGTCCCGCATCTCTGGCGATCGAGACGATTGGTGATGGTAAGGGTTGGTGCAACGTCGTGCCGCTCGTCAGCGAAGACGTGCCTGATTTACGCGTCAATTTCCTCGGTCTGTGGTCGAATCGGGGTGTGGTGATGTCATCATTCATCACGGTCGCGCCACGTCATGATCAAGCTCAGGCCTCGTCGCTCGGAGTCCTGCATTCGAGAGGACGATTGGGGCGCGAACGAATCGAGTCGATGATCCTCGGCGCGCCCTTTCGCATTCGACAGGACCATAATCAGCGCGGGCTGTTGCTTGACGTTCCCGCCGGTACGTCGTCAGTCTCGTGCTTGACGTGATGTGCTCCCTGACGAACGCATTGTGTGATTACGAACTGACGGGAAAGTGGAAGATGGAGCTCTACCTTCGATCGTGAGATCGAGCGGTTCAACGCTCGTGTGAGACCTGCAACGTAGCGACGTCGATGGACGTGAGGTCTTTCGCGAGAACGAGCACGCCCGTGAATGACGAGGCGAGGGAGCGCCATTCATCCTCGCTGCCGGGCGCCGGGGGTGGCACCATGTGGGTAAAGACGAGAACCTTTACGTTCGCCCGTTCGGCGGTGTCACTCGCTTGTTCGACGCTCGAGTGGTAATCCAGGATGTCTTGAAGGCGAACGTTGGGAATTTGGCGCACGAGGTCCTCACGAATGACGGTTTGAATATAGACACTCGCTCCGAAAACAAGTTCGTCCAGTGTTTTACACGGCACGCCGTCACCGGCGACGACGACGCTCTGGTCGCCCTCGACAATGCGATAGGCCAAACTCGGCTCCACCGGTCGGTGGTCAGTCGCGCCAACGACAATCGTCGTTTCGCCCAGCTGTAGTTCTGATCGCGCAGCAAGCTCGATCACTTCAATTTGGGGTGCGTCATTTAGATCGGCGTGATGTCCAATGCGATAGCCAATATCGGTAGCCATTGCTGCCAAAGTGGCATCAACGAACGCCCTCGTTCCTCGTGGTCCGATAATTCGTAAGGTCGTCGGTTTTTGACTCATGACCCAGTGCGTCGTGATGATGTCGTTGAGGTCACAGACGTGATCGCTGTGTAAATGTGTCAGCACCACACCCGAGAGCATCATGGGAAAGACTCCGGCTTCAGCCAGGCGCATAACGACGCCACGACCACAGTCGAAGAGGATGTGCTCATTGGCGGTTTGGATTAACGTCGCGGGTCCAGCTCGATCGGGATTTGGAATCGGCGATCCCGTGCCGAGCAGCGTGACCTTCAAGAATGTCTCCCGTCGTGTGGGCTAAAACTTACCATTGGCGTCCCGTTTGGATTCGCGGCTCTTTCGTGTTCCATTTCGAGTCCTTTGGAATTGAGAGCGTCAAGCGGTCACGATAGTTTTGGTCGGTGCCGAGTTCGATTCTTGACCCGCAAGATCTCGAAGAGTTTCGGCGATGGTTCGACGTCATGCAACGCGCCGAACTCTTTCGAAGCCAAGACAACGGTCCGGGATGGCAGTTTGAAGAGATCCAGGCGCTGGCGAACGATCCGGTCACGCCCATGCATTTACACGCGTGGTACGAGGATGGTCGCATCGTTGGCGTGGCGGGACTTCGAATGACGACGCTTGAGAATATGCATTCGCTTCGCGCCGACCTCTACGTTGATCCCGATCAACGGCGGCGAGGTTATGGACGAGCGCTACTACACGACGTGGAGTCCTACGCCCACGAACAAGGACGTCGAGAAATCATCGTCTACGCAATGGAGGGCGCCCACGAGGTGGGTCGGGGACCCAATCGAGCGTTCGCGCCTGCGTGTGGATACGAGCTCGGCGACGATTCGCTGCGAATGGACCTGACGTGGCCCGTTGACCCGGCGCTTCGAGAGCGACTCGAACGTGATTGGCGCCCGCACGCACTCGATTATGAAATCATCACCTTCGCGCGCACGACACCAGAGGAGTGGCTCGACGAACGTGCGCGTCTCGCGGCGACGATGCTTACCGCCGCTCCGAGCGCGTTGGTCGAACCCGAAGACGAGCGTTGGAACGCCGAGCGGGTTCTGCATCCACGAGTCAACTGCTCGAGAAATGGGTCGACTGTTGCTCATCGGCGTTGCACGACATCGCGCGAGCAACACCCTCGCGGGCTACAGCGAACTCACGATCTCCAAGGCTTCAACCGATACCGCCTACCAGTGGGACACGCTGGTGAGCCCGCTGCATCGTGGTCATCGATTGGGTGGACTCATGAAATTGGCAAATTTCTCACTCCTGGCTGAACTGAACTTCACGCCTCGACGAATTACCACGTTCAATTCGATTCGTAACATTCCCATGCTCGCGGTCAATCGCTCGCTCGGGTGCGAACGTAGCGGGTGGGGCAGCACTCTGGAGGAAGGACCTTCGCGCAGGCGCGCTCGTAGCGAATTAAGAACACGTCCGTGTGACGTAGGGTGCGACGCCGGTTCGAAGGTCCCGCAGTACCATTCGAACGTGGCGCGTGGACGAGTCCCTCCAATTCACACCCGACCCTCTCGCGAAGCAGCGTGCGCTCGAAGACTTTGCCCACTACGTGAATCCCCAGAAGGTCCGGGTGATGGGCCGGCGGGCCTGGACATCATCGAAGCGCAACGGCTGGCCCGTGGGTGTGGGACCTGGACGGCGAAGGTACCTCGACTGTTTCACCTCGGCCGGTTCGTTTAACGTCGGAAGGCGGGACCCCGCGTCGTGGCCGCGGCCCACGCGGCCCTCGAGAGCCTGGACACGGCAACTTCCTGTTCTGTTCGCGCCAAAAGGCCGAGCTCGCCAAAGCTCGCCGAACTCTCGCCGGGCGACTCTCGTGCACCATGTTCGCTACTGGCGGAGGGGAGGCCAACGACTTCGCCATCAAGCTCGCTCGGGGTGCAACGCGTCGCCCAAGATCATCTCCACTGTGAACGGGTATCACGGTCATACGGGATTTCGCTTGTCGGCCGCCGGCCGCGCGGCGTTTCGCACGCCCTTCGAACCGTTGATGCCTGAATTCGTCCAGGTGCCCTTCGGTGACCTGAAGCAATGAGTGCGCAGGTCGACGAGCGCACCGCAGCCGTGATCCTCGAGCCGATCCAGGGCGAAGGCGGCATCGTGGTCCCGCCCCCGGGTATCTCGCCGAGCGTGAGCCGGCCTGCGATCGAGGTCGGTGCACTGCTGATCCTCGACGAGATCCAGACCGGGCTCGGCCGGACTGGCAGTGGTGGGCCAGCGAACACTACGGGGTGGTACCGGACATCATGACGACGGCCAAGTCGCTCGGCGGCTCCTCGTGCCCATCGCGGCGACCGTCTTACGCGAGGATCTCCGGGAGTTCCTGATCCCCAACCCGTTCATTCACCTTTCGACGTTCGGTGGTTCGGATTTCGCCTGCGCCGTCGCCCTCGAGACTTGAACGTGATTGAGGAGACTGGGCTCGTTGAACACGCCGCGCGCATGGGTGAGCGACTCTTCGCAGGTCTGCTCGCGCTCGCTTCGCGAGCACCCCGAAGTGATCACGGAGGTGCGAGGACGCGGGCTGATGGCGGGTGTCGAGTACGTCGAGGACTCGCTCGGCCCGCGAATGTCCTACCACCTGGCCCAGCACGGCGTCCTCGCGATCTACTGCGGCAACAGCCCTCGGTGATGCGCCTGATGCCGGCGCTCGTGATCGAAGCGAAGGAGGTCGACTACTGCTCGCGCGCTCGGCCAAGGCGCTCGGGGACCTCGCTGGCCGGCGCCGGGCCCAGCGAAGAAACAACTCGGCCGCGCCGCCGGCCGCGCCGCGACGTCGCTGAAGCGAGACCATGGCGGACTGGGACGAACTGAACGAGGCGCTGGCTGATTACACAATCGCTGCAACAACAACGCGAGGCTGCGAAAGATGCAGCGCGACTGGTCGCGGGTCCTGCACTTCGTGTGTTCGGACAGTGACGTGACGTTCACGATGATCGTCGATCACGGGGAGATCCTTTCGACACCGCGTGGTCACGAAGGAGTTCCCGACATCATCGTCACCACGACCTCCGAGACGTTCTGTGACATGTTTTGGGGCGATCTCAATCCGGTGCAAAAGTACTTGCGCGGTGAGATCACCGTGAAGGGTTCCCAGGAAGACGTGATGCGTCTTGACGCGATCAGTTACGTGATCTGGCCCGACTCTATGACGACCAGCGCGCCAACGCTTCGCCGAGCCGTGGGCACCTCGGCTGCCACGGCGACGTCGGCGGGACTCGCCTTCGCCGCGATTGACTACCTGGGCGTAGTGTCGATTCTCGCTTACGCGCCGGGAGCGACGGCGGCGTTCGCCATCTTCGTCGGTGGGATAATCGTCCTACTCGTCTCGTGTATCTTCGCCGAGCTGAACGGCTTGTTTCCCACCGCGGCCGGTATCCGGCTCTATCTCGGTCGCGCGGTGGGAAATCGGACTGCGCTATCGGTGACCTTCACGTACATGAGCACGGTCGTGCTCGTCATCGCCGCTGATGCGTTCCTCATTGGCGCGGCGATTCGACACGAGCTGCACGAACCGAGTGCGCTCGCCTACGTGTGGATCATCGTGCTCTTGGGCGTGGCACTCGTGGCGAACCTGCGCGGCGTGCGCCTCGCGGGTTGGCTTCAGACCGTTGTCACCTACAGCGTGCTCGTGGGGACCTCGGTGCTCTCGGTGGTGGCGCTCTTTCACGTGGGTGGGGCCTTCCAGCACCCCTTCAACCTTTTTCGAAGTGGATCGTTCTCGGGCATCCAGGCCATTGCCTTCGCGCTGTTCTTGTACGCCGCGTTCGAGTGGGTCACCACGACCGCTGAAGAAGCGCGGCAACCACGCGTCATTACTCGCGCACTGTTCGTGGCACCGGTGTTGATTTGGATCGTCGCGACACTCTTCTCCTTGGCCCTCTCGCATCTGGTGGCGTTTCGCACCCTGCACCACAGTGCGGTGCCTCAACTCCTGCTTGGACGAGCCGCGCTGGGCACGGTGGGCGAGTTGTGGATGTTGGCCCTCACGATTCTGACCGCGCTCAACACCTTTAACGGTGGGTTCCTCGTTGCCTCACGCTTCATGTACGCCGCGGCTCGAGAGAATAATCTGCCACGACCCTTCGCCAAACTGAACATGAATGCGGTGCCGTGGGTGGCGGTGAGTTCACTGACTGTGGTCTCGGCTTTGGTCGCCGCGCTCGTCTTCGCGACCGGCCAGTGGTTGATGCTCGTGTCAGTGGGCGCGGCGATCGAATGCGCCATCTACGCGATTGGCTCGTTTTGCCTCATTCGGCTTCGTTCCCGCGAAACGCGCGCGCGACCCTTTCGCATGCTGTGGGCTCGACCACTCGCGAGTTTTGGCGTCGTCCTCTTCAGTGCGCTCTTCGTCGCGACCGCCTTTGCCGATCCGAAGAACTCACGCCAGTTCTCCGTTGTCCCCTTTGGCGTCATCGCGGTGCTCGCCGCGCTTTCGACGACGTACGTCCTGGCTGTCGTTCCGCGTTTGCAACGAGCGGCGACCCTTCGAAGTCAGCGTCAGCGCAGTACGCGAAGGCCTTCGCGCCCCGAGGTGGGGCGGTCCGCCGATTCGTGAACGTAGCGCCGGTTGCGGTAATTCTGACTATTCCGGTAGGGTTTAAGGCACTTCGCGTCAACTGAATGATTGGTCAACCACGTGAGTCTTTTTCGAACCCCCGGCGCTCTTGGCGCATTGAAGGGCCATTGACGTGGCGGTGTTCCTCGTGGGTGCGGGGCCGGGCGACCCGGACTTGTTGACGATTCGCGCGGCTCACCTGCTCTCGATCGCCGACGTGCTCGTGCACGACCGCTTGATCAGTGAGGAGATTCTCGCGCTCGTTGGAGCGAAGACGCAGCGCATTGACGTGGGCAAGGTTCCAGGGCTCTCGCACTCACAACCACGGATCAACGAATTACTCGTGAAACTGGGCCGAGAGTTCGAATGCGTCGTCCGTTTGAAGGGCGGCGACCCTTTTGTCTTTGGTCGCGGGGGTGAAGAAGCGCAGGTGCTCGTCGAGCACGGCCTCGAGGTGCACGTGATTCCTGGGGTCAGTTCGGCGTTCGCCGCGCCCTTGCTCGCGGGGATTCCCGTGACCCATCGGGGCCTCTCACACGGCGTGAGCGTCGTCACCGGTAGTTCGGCCAAGGGCTCGCAGGTGGATTTCACGCGACTCGCCAACCCCGACATGACCCTCGTGGTCTTAATGGGCGTCGAGCGTCGAGGCGACATCGCGCGCCAGCTCGTGCAGGGTGCATTGAGCCCCACGACGCCGGTGGCGGTGATTCAATGGGCTTCGACGTCTGAGGAACGATGCGTGCGCTGTGCGCTCGATGAACTCGAGTTCGCCGACGTCACTGCGCCCGCCGTGATGGTGATTGGTGCCGTGGCGGCCCTTGACGTCTCGCACGTGCGAGGACTCGTCGAGGTGCTGACGAGTCCATCGTGATGTTCCCCCTCGTGGTGGATCTTCGCCAACGCCGCGTGCTCGTTATCGGGGCGGGACGCGTCGGCGTTGACAAGGCTGCTCAATTGATCGAGTGTGGCGCGCTCGTGACGATCATCACCAAAGAGATACTCGCCACACCACCCACGGGCGTCGAGGAGATCATGGTGCGTGCCTATCAGCGAGGTGACCTCGAAGGCGCGCTGCTCGTGGTTGCGGCAACGGGCGACGCGTTGGTGAATGACGAGATCGTGAGCGAAGCAACGAGCCGCAACGTGTTGTTGAACGTGGTCGATGACTTAGAACGCTCGAACTTCTACTTCACCGCGAATTATCGAGACGGTGACGTCACGGTCGCGGTCTCGACCGCGGGATCCTCTCCGGCGCTGGCTCAGTGGGTAAGAAACGCCGTCGCCGCGGCGCTGCCGAAGAACCTCGCGTTGGTCGCCACGCGCTTGCGTGCAGAGCGAAACGCGCTGCACGAGGCGAACGAGAGCACCGAGCAACGCCCGTGGATGCGCCGTGTCGAAGAACTCGTCGAGGAACTCTAGGTCTTCGACGACACGACCGCTTGACCGTCTTCGGCCGGGGTGAGGTGACGACGCAGGTTCAACATCAATAATCCTCCCGCCAGAGCCGTCAGTCCGGTGCTGAGCGGCCACCAGTGTCCCAATCCGTTGGCGAAAAAAAGCGCGGCCACCGCGGGCGCCGCGGAACCCGCGAGTCCCCAGGTGAGGCCCTGTGCGGCGTTGTAACGACCGCGCAGGTGCTCGGGCGCGATGTCATTGACGAGCGCTGGACCAACGGGAGAGAGCATGGTCTCACCAATGGCGAAGACCACCATCGCAACACAGAGCGCGACGAAGGCCACAAACTTGGGGACGCGAAGGGCCAGGTCGAGGATGACCCAAAATGCGAACCACAGTGCGGCGGTGATGGCCATGACCTTGGTGCGGCTGCGACCCTCGATCCGGTTGAGGACCCACAGTTGGGCGAGCACGATCGTGGTGGTGTTGAAGAAGAACATGACGCCGATGGAGTGAACCGTCAGGTGCAGGTCGTTCACGACGAAGAGACTGAAGCCCGCGTCGAGCGAACCGTAACCACCGATCATGAGCACCAGCATCGCGATGACGATCTGAACGAGTCGCTTGTCGCGCAGCACGACTCCCCATCCTTCGGCGCTCTTGACTGGATCGTCATGATGCTCGGTGACCGCGTGTCCGAACTGTCGAAGCCCCAGGTACACGGTTGCCGCCACCAACGTGACCGCCGCGTTGAAGAGGTACAGCAGCGTGAAGCTGCGCGGATGGTGGATGTCGACAATGGCGGCCGAGACCAGGCCGCCAAAGCCAATGCCGAGGTTGACCAACATGAAGTTGAATCCAAAGGCGCGTTGACGGTGCTCTTCTTTGACGAGGCGACTGAGCAGGGTGCTGTTGGGTCCCCAACCGGCACCCCCGAAGACCGCGAGCAGCATCGCGGCGATGATTGCCTCGGTCTTGGTATGTACGTAGGCGAACACGACCAGGGCAACCGCGTCAAAAACATAGGCAAACAACGTGACGCGCCACGGACCGAATCGATCGGTTGCGGTTCCCCACAGGGGGGCCGATGCGAGTCCGACGATCGCCGAGAACGACAACAGGATCGTGGCGAATCCCGTTGAGAAACCTCGCACGTTGTGCAGGTAGACCACGTACAGAGACAGCGTGAGACCCATCGCGACACACGCGATGAACGTACAGGCATAGAAGCGACGAAGTGGCGCGTCGATTGCCCGACGAAAGTCCTCGGGAACCAACGTCTCGACCAATTTCACAAGAACTCAAGGTTAGTTTGTGGGTGATGCATTGACTTGTGCAACGAATCACAAGAGCAACGAAGCAGGGAGATTTCTCAGGGTTACGCTGGATAGTGCTGCGACGCAGCGACTTGTTCAAAAGAGGGACTTTGACGACGAAGCGCGCAGTGAAGAGCCGCACGGACTTACTGAGCGAAATCGCGCCCGACGTTGAACGCCTCTACAACCGACACCTCGAAGCACCCCGACTCTGGTTTCCCCACGAACAAATCGACTGGGGCCAAGGCGAGAAGTTCTCCGAGCGGCCCTGGTCCGAACAGGATTACCCTCTCGCGGCGGGCGTGCGCAGTTCGATCTACGTGAACCTGCTCACGGAGGACAATCTTCCGTATTACACGAACGCCTTGTTGTCGCACGCGCCAAAGAACCACCCGATACGCGACTGGAACCATCAGTGGACGATGGAAGAGAACCGTCACGCGATGGTGATGCGTGATTGGGTCCACATCAGTCGTTGCATTGATCCCACGTTGCTCGAAGAAGGACGGCGCGTGCAGATGACCAAGGGCGAGGTTCCCGAACCCGACAGCTTCGCCGATCTCATTGCCTACGTGTCGCTCCAGGAACGAGCCACGCAAATCGCGCACCGCAATACCGGAGCGAAACTTCCGAAGGACGATAAAACTGGTCGTAACGTTCTCGGACTCATTGCGGGCGACGAGACGAAGCACTATCTGTTCTACCGCGACCTCACTCTCGCCGCATTCGCCATTGATCCTTCGACGATGATGATCGCGACGGCCAAACAGATTGGCGCCTTTGCGATGCCCGGTACGGGCATTCCTGCATTCACACGCCACGCGGTTCGAATCTCGCGAGAAGGAATCTACGGTCTCGGTCAGTTTCTCAAAGACGTGCTGGAACCGGTCTTGAGTTTGTGGGACGTCGAGCACCTGGCGGGACTGAGCGCCGAAGCGGAGAAGGCTCGGATGAACCTCGAGGGTGTTCGTGTGAAGATCGCCGCCACCGTCGAGCGCATGGCCCAAAAGAGCGCCGGAGTGCCCGCCATCCTCTAAGGATTACTCCTTGGAGTTCGCAACTTTTCTGATGTAGTCCTCGAAGGACTTTTGCTGGGCGGCGACTGCGTGGAGCTGACGCTCGTGCATCGATCCACCGCGAATCACCAGGTAGATGAGTCCGCCCAAGAGCGGAAAGATCAAGATCCCAAGCACCCAGAGCGCCTTGGCGGGTCCGCTGAGGTCGTGGCTGCGAAAGATATCGAGCATGATGTGAAAGATCAGGATGATCCAGAAGATGAAAATCGCGAAGTAGAGCGTCGAGACAAAGACGCCGGCCAATGGGTAACTTGAACCAATCACGGTGATTCCTTTCGTTGGTGCGTACTCCTCACTCTCTCACACGCGCTGTGGAGGGAGCCTGGATCATTAATTCACCGCGACGAGCCTCGAGGATTACGTCATCACCTTCGATGAGAACGACCTTGAGACGAGAATGGTGACCGCGCACGATGCGCACCGCTGAAGCCCTTACGCCAAAGGCCCGAGCCAGACTCTCCAGGACTTCCTGGTTGGCTCCTCCTTCCACGGCTCGGGCCGTCACGCGCACGCGCAGTGCGTCGTCGAAGGTTCCTAAGACCCCGGCTCGGGACGCTCCTGGGGTCACGTGGATGTTGAAACGGATCAACGTCGGCTCGCTCGAGCGGGTTGTTGAAGAATTCGCATCTCACAGTATTACCAATGCGGTTGCCCCCCTCGCACTTCTGCATAGGATTTGGAGACATCAAGGGGGAGTCGTGGGTTTAAGTTTTCAAGAGGCCATCGCCGCGGTGGCGGCGCCGGGTCAGCCATTCGAGGTCGATCGAAGTTGAACGCGACGGTGTGACGAATCGGGAGTTCAAGAATTCGCCCGCCAATCTGCGCCAATTCTTCGAGATGGCGCGCGGTATCGACGCAGACCTTCTCGTCTACGAGGACGAGGAGTGGACCTTCGATGAGGTCATGAAGGAGGTGGACGCCCTCAGTTACGCGCTCGGTCCATCACTACGGCATCAAGCCGGGTGATCGAGTGGGCATCGCGATGCGCAATCTCCCCGAATGGATCGTCTCGTTCGCTGCGATCATCTGCGTGGGTGCGATCTCGGTCTCGCTCAACGCGTGGTGGACCGAAGACGAATTGGACTACGCCATCAACGACTCGGGACTGAAGGTCCTCATCGGAGACTCCGAGCGTGTCGCGCGCGCCAACGAGCCCTGCCTTCGTGCGGGCGTGCACGTGCTGGGGGTGCGACTCGACGAACTCGAGCCCCTCGCGCCTGGTGTCGAGAGATGGAACGACATCGTCATCAAAGGCGCCGTGATGCCCCACGTCGACATCACCCCCGAAATGGACGCGACAATCCTGTACACGTCGGGCACGACGGGGTTCCCCAAGGGCGCGGTGTCCACGCACTTCGCCGTGTGTCAAGCGATCATGGCGTTTTCGTCGAGTGCCGCGATCGTGGCGGCTCGACGGGGCGCGGCGAGACGGGTAGCGGACTCGCGCCCTGTTTCATCCTGATCGTGCCGCTCTTTCACGTCACCGGGTGCATACCCGTGATGATGGGATGTTTTTCGTGGCACCTAAAGCTCGTCATGATGTATCGCTGGGAACCAGAGCGGGCGCTGCAGTTGATCGAACGCCACAAGGTCACGGCCTTCGTCGGCGTTCCGACCCAGTCCTGGGACATGATTGGGAGCCCCACTTCTCCGAGTACGACACGTCCTCGTTGCAGACGATTGGTGGCGGTGGCGCGCCGGCCCCGCCAAAGTTGGTGGCGAGCGTCGCGAATTCCTTCTCGAGCGGCGGTCCGACGTTGGGTTATGGCATGACCGAGACCAACGCCTATGGACCAGGCAACTACGGCGAGGATTATCTCACGCCCCCGCTTCGACCGGTCGAACGCCCACCATCGTGATGGACGTGGAGATTCGCGACGAGGACATGCGCGCGGTGCCCACCTGCGAGAGCGGCGAGATCTGGATGAAGTCGCCGACGCTGATTCGTGGTTACTGGGAAAGCCTGAAGCGACCGCCGAGACGATCCTCACGGTTGGCTGCGCACCGGTGACTTCGGTCACATTGACGAGGAGGGCTTTCTCTACATCGAGGACCGACTGAAGGACATGATTTTCGCGCCGGCGAGAACGTGTACTCAGCCGAAGTCGAATCGGCGATTTACGAGCATCCGCGCGTGTACGAGGCCGCGGTCTTTGGACTGCCCCACGAGCGACTCGGCGAAGAGGTGGCGTGCGTCGTGATGCTGAAGAAGGGCAAGCATCTCTCGAAACAAGAGTTACACGCACACTTGACGAGCCGACTCGCGAGTTTCAAGATCCCCACGAGGATCTCGTTCACCGACGAGCCTTTGCCGCGAAATCCCGCGGGAAAGTTTCTCAAGCGTGAAATGCCCAGAATCTATTTCTCCTGAGCCGACGCAATGGCCGCTCGCGCGTAGTCGGCGACGTTGAGCTCAGCGAGTTGATCGAGATTGAACCAGGCGGCGTGATCGGTCGTGCCGTGGATCTCGTGGCGTAGTTCACCCCCCGCAAGCTCAACGGTGAACAGAATGCGAACCGTGTGGCTCTTGTCACCGTTGTCGCGGTGTCGCACGTCGCTCGTGACCCCGAGAAGGCGAGGGTTACGCACCGAGAGACCCGTCTCTTCCTTGAACTCTCGGAACAACGTGTCTTCGGGTGCTTCGCCGAAACTGATGCCTCCCCCCGGCAGCCACCACAACGGAGGCGTGTGGCGCGGATTCGACGATCGAACGAGGGCAATTCGACCTTCGTCGATGAGAACGCCGTAGGAACGGACGCTGGTGTGCTGTTTACTCATGGGGTGGTTTCAGTCCTGGTTCGATTCGGGCCCGCTCGCCATTGGTGCGCTGGCGGTTCAGAAACGCATCGCGACATCCTGAACTGCAGAAATAGTAGGTCAGACCGTCTGTTCCCGTCGCACGAATCTCGGTATCGACGTTCATGCCACAGACGGGATCGGTCGATGGGGCCTCATCAGGTCTCGCACTCCCTTGAGAATCGAATCGCTGCGCGCATCGCATTGAGCAGAAATAATGCGTGGAACCGTCACGTACTCTTGTCGCCACGGCACTCGACGGATTGACGTTCATTCCGCACACGGGGTCTCGCGCTCCAATCGCTTCGCCTCGTGAAGCGAGTATCCAGACCAACGAGAGCACGACGAGGGCCACACCATTGAGCGCGAGGGTCCATCCGAGTCCAAACTCACCGTGCAAAACGCCGGCGTGACGCGTTGGCGCAGCGACGTGGACCTCTCGAAAGAGCACGTCGATGATGAATCCCGCACTCGACATCACGATCCAGAACAGCAAGAAGATACGAAGCGCAGCCCCCGGGCCGTAGAAGCGGCGATAGATGAGCAGGAGAGGCAAGGTAATGAGGTCGGCGAAGATGAAGGCGATGACGCCACCAAAGGCGACGCCGTGCACCCAGAGGGCTGCGGCAAGAGGGATGTTGCCAACCGAGCAGACGAACGAAACGACCGCCAACAAGGGCGCGACGAGCACATTCTCGAGGATGTCGTACCAGTGACCACCCCCTAGGAACACGTGGCTCCACCAGCTCGCCGGTACGTGCACGCTGAGGAATCCGGCCACGAGGAATCCGGCGAACAACTCCTTTCGCAACATCGTGAGGTCGCCCACGCTGTACTTGGCCGCTTCACGGTAATAACGCACGTCGCGAAGACGCTGGCGAAGTGACAGCGACGACGTTGGCCCCGAGGTTTCGAGCGTAACCCTTTGGCGCAGGGCATCTTGACGTTGCGCTGAGAAGAAGTATCGCGTGAGCAGAAACAAGCCGGCGACCATCAAGAGACCACCCGCGACTTGCCCGACAATGAATTGCCAACCGAGCAAGAAATACAAGACGAGACCGAGTTCGATCACGAGGTTCGTCGACGCGATCATGAAGACCAGAGCGTTGGTCCACGACGACCCGCGAGAAAAGAGGGCGCGCGACATCGATGACGCCGCGTAACTACACGAGGAGGAGAGCACACCCGCCACGGTTGCTCGAGTGACCGAGCGCGGTGTCGTCGTACCGAGACTGGAACGAAACGTCTCTCCCGAGCTCATGCTCTGGACGAGGCCCGACATCGAAAAACCGAGGACGAGGGGCCAGAACGTCGCCCAAAGCATCGCCGCGCTTTCGCGCAGTCCCGCTCCGAGCCAGTGAAGTAGGGAAATGATGCGCGCGCCTGCCTAGCGCGTTGTCGGGAAACCGAGATCGATTTGGGATTCGGAGGGTTGAGGCCAGCGCGTCGTGATGACCTTGGCACGGGTGTAGAAGGCGAAGCCTTCGGGGCCATAGATGTGGGCGTGACCGAAGAGCGAGTTCTTCCACCCTCCAAAGGAGTAACTGGAGACCGGCACGGGTATGGGAACGTTGATGCCGATCATGCCGACCTGGACGTCGCGGCTGAAAATGCGTGCGCTGTTGCCGTCTCGGGTGAAGATGGCCGTGCCGTTGCCGTACGGGTTCGCGTTGATCATCGCCACGGCGTCGGCGAAGTTGCGCACGCGCGCGACCCCGAGGACCGGACCAAAAATCTCATCGTCGTACGCTTTGGTTCCAGGACGAACACCGTCGAGCAAACACGGTCCCACGAAAAATCCCGCTTCCTTGGCGAGGGCGGTGCCGTCTCGAACGACGTCGATTCCGTCTGCGGACGCTGTCGTGACGTAGCTGACGATCCGGTCCCGATGTTCTTGGGTAATCACCGGACCGAAATCACTCGAGGGGTCGCTTCCGGGTCCAACTTTCAATTTGTCCATACGGTCCGTGATCTTGGAGACCAGTTCATCAGCGATATCGCCCACCGCAACGACGACGCTGATGGCCATGCATCGTTCGCCCGCGGCGCCAAATCCCGCGTTGACCGCGGCGTCGGCGGCGATGTCCAGATCCGCGTCGGGAAGCACGACCATGTGGTTCTTCGCCCCACCCAGGGCCTGCACCCGCTTGGCGTGGGCGGTTCCCACCTCGTAGACGTGGCGTGCGACCGGAGTGGAGCCAACGAAACTGACGGCGTCGATGTCGGGGTGTTCGAGCAATTGGTTGACGGTGGTGGCGTTGCCCTGGAGCACGTTGAATACGCCCTTCGGTAGACCGGCGTCAATGAGGAGTTCGGCGAGTCGTAGTGAAACCGAGGGGTCGCGTTCTGAAGGTTTGAGTATGACCGCGTTTCCCGTGGCGAGTGCATTGGCACCCATCCAGAGTGGAACCATCATCGGGAAATTGAAGGGGGTGATCGCCGCCACCACGCCAAGCGGTTCGCGAAGCGAATGGACGTCGACACCGTCGGCGACTTGGTTCGAAAAACCACCTTTCAAGTGTTCAATGAGTCCGCAGGCGTACTCGACGTTTTCTAGTCCGCGAGCGAGCTCTCCGTGGGCGTCGGGCAACGTCTTGCCGTGTTCGCTCGTGATGATCTGGGCCAATTCGTCAGCGTTGGCGACCAACAGTTGGCGAAGTGTGAACAAGATGTTGGTGCGTAGCGACAGTGACGAGTGGCGCCAGGTGAGCGATGCCTCGTGGGCAATGCGAACCGCGTCGTTGACCAGGTCGGCGCTCGGTAGCGGGACCCGAGCGGTCCTTTCGCCAGTCGCGGGATTGTAGACAGGCATCTCGCCTTGATGGGTGACTTGTTCACCGCCAATAAAGTGAGGAACAGACCGCATAAGGACTCTCTTTCGTCGAACCAAATCTACAGGCCACGTTTGCGTCTCCCGTTAGGGTTGCTTCATGGAAGGCACCGAGACGAGCCGCGCACTCAGAGACGCGGCGTCGGTCGAACCACTCGGTGAGGGTCGGTTTCTCGCAGAGCTTTCGCCTTTTTACACGGTCATGGGACACCCCGAACGGTGGCTACTTGCAATGCGTCATGGCGGGCGCCGCGCTCAGCGCGTCGACCGATCAGGGTGCGACTCACCTGCATCCGACCTCGGTGACCACGAACTTCGTTCATTCGCCCGACGTGGGACCGGCGCAGTTGCACGCTGAGGTGCGTCGTGTCGGCCGCGGTGTGTCATTCGTTCACGTGACCTTGATCCAAGATGACCAACTGAAGACGGAGTCATTGATCACGACCGGCACCTTGCACGAAGGACCAGCTCGCTACATGGACGCGACCCCTCCGAACGTTGCACCAATCGACGAATGTCACCAAGTTCCCAATTCGGACGACATCAAGACCATGAACGTCATCGAACTTCGTTTGGACCCGAACTGCGTTGGTTGGTGGTATGGAGAAATCAGTGAGCGAGCAGAGCTGCTCGGTTGGATGCGCCTCGACGACGGCGCGTCAACCTGGGATCCGTGGAATGTCCTGTTCGCGAGTGACGCGATGCCTCCCGCGACGATGCCCATTGGCTCGTCGGGGTGGGTACCCACCTTGCAGTTGACGTCCTACGTTCGTGGTGTGCCCCAAGGTGAGTGGCTGCGATTACGCCAATGGTGTGTCGTCGTCGGTGACGGTCTGGTTGATGAGCGGTGCGAACTGTTTGATGAGCGTGGTCACTTGGTTGCGTCATCGTCACAATTGGCGATGGTTCGTTTTCCTCACCACGATCCATGAGTTTTGAGCCTCGGGTCTTGGAAAACGGTGACCTGAGCGTACGAGTACGCCTCGTCATTCCTCGTGAAGAGATCGATCTTCGCGTAACGACGTCTGGTGGGCCGGGCGGCCAGCACGCCAATCGCTCCTTGACTCGTGTCGTTGTCTCTTTTGACGTCGCCAAGTCACAGGTGTTGTCAGACGCTGATCGCGAGTTGCTGCTCGACAAACTTGGCGACGTCGTGCGATCCAGTTCGAGTCGCTACCGATCACAGCGTCAAAATCGCGACGCCGCTCTTCAACAACTGGCGGCGAAGTTATCGAGTGGTCTCGATCAGCTACTCCTCGTCGGCCGAGTCGACCCACGAAGCTTCCAAGGTTCGACGTCTCGACCAGAAGAAAGCCCGGGGACTGATCAAAGAACGCCGCCGCCGTCCGCCGGACGAGTAGTCGCTAGTACGAGGCGAGGTGGCGATCAATCGCCTTCAGGGCTGGTGCATGATCTCGTCTCGCGAGGGATCGGTCTCCTCGTGCGGTCCTCGAAGAGGTGTTAACGACGCGAAACCGGCGGACAAGAGCGCGCCGTCTTCGTCGGCCTCTTCGTCGCTCACGTCGCCGAGTTCGGGACTCGCGGCACCGAGGCGAAGCGGGAGTTCGCCTTCTTCACCCAGCGCCTCACCTCCCGCAGGTGGGCCCGCAGCCTTGACGATGCCCGCAGTGGACACTCGTCCGCGCTTCACACCCTTTAGTTGATGGGGACTGAGATTGGGAACATTGAGATTGAGCAGCGTCGCGACGGAGCGTCCATCAACTCGTCGAGTACTTCGATCGCGAGTGCGCCGGCGGTTTCAAAATGAACTTCCTCGCCCATTGCACTGATACCGCGAGACCAGAAAGTCCAATTGGGCGCCCGTGAGAATCGCTCCCACGGTGCCTGAATGCAAGAGACTTCTGCCAACGTTGGCGCCGGCGTTGATGCCCGAGAGTACGAGGTCTGGTTGAAAGTCGAAGCTTCCTACTGCCCCGACGATTACGCATAAGGCGGGCGGCGCTTCGAGGGCGAAGGTGGGTAGTGTCTCTGCCCCGGCAATGACGTGACGCTTGTAACGCAC
>CAWICL010000075.1:0-7883 GCA_963834545.1 uncultured Acidimicrobiaceae bacterium
CCCCGGTCTCACGACGTCGGTCTCGGTGAGTGGTGAGCCGAAGTATTACGTCATCGAGGGCATCTTCATCTCGCTCATCACCGCGATCACCGAAGAGGTTTTGATCAACGGATACCTAATCACGCGCCTCGGCCAGCTGGGCTGGACGCCTCGTGCCTCGCTCATCTTGAGTCTCGCGCTTAGAACGAGTTACCACGTGTATTACGGATTCGGATTCTTGCTGACGATACCCTTTGGATACTTCGTCACTCGTTCATTTCAAAAGCACCACCAATTGAATCGCCCGATCATGGCCCATTTCCTCTACGACGCCATCCTTTTTTCAATCACCATCTTGAAATAGGTTTAGTAGCGATACCAATCAAAGGAGACGTCGTGCCCTACTGCAGTAACTGTGGTGCCGCGGAGAGCGCCGGTCAAAAATTCTGCGCCACGTGTGGCACTGCGACTTCGGGGGACTTCAGTGACATCGGTCCCATGCCGTATTTTCCGATGGACAAAGTCCAAGAAGAATCGAGCGCCGCTTACGCCGGATACTGGTGGCGTGTGCTCGGCTACATCATTGACGCCCTGATCTTGGCGGCGGTGATCGCATTTCCCCTTCGCGTCATCGGTCTCAAGTCATACGGAGGCACCCTGGTCAACGTGGCCTTCGCCTTCGCCTACGGTTCGCTTCTACTCACCTACATGCACGGCCAGACACTCGGGATGCGCATCGCTGGGATTCGAGTCGTGGACGCGGTCTCGCACGCGAGTATCACGGTGCGCCAAGTCGTCATTCGAACCTTCATCTACTGCGGGCTCGACCTCATTGGTTCGCTGTACCACTACACGCGCTACACCAATCCCGACGCGCACCAAAAGATGCTCAACGCACATCACGCCCTCGTGATGTTCGTGTTGTTCATCCCGATCGTGGTTGACCTCTTGTCGGCCTCTTTGGGATAAGCAAAATCAGACACTGCACGACAAGGTGGCCAAGACCGTCGTGCTTCGTCCGTCGTAGTTCTTAACTCGGCGCGTAAGGACGGTGCCTAATCACGGTCTGGTCGAAAGACGATCGTGGATTGCTCGGGATTCTCGAAGTCGAGTTGCACCTCGAAGGGTTCATCGTCCTCGGGCGTTGACGCCCCCTCGACGATCAGCACCTGGTCCTGGTCTTTCGGGCCATAGATCGCCGCGGCGAGTCCGAGCATGGCGCCACCGAGAGCTTGGCCCGCGGAGGACTTCGCCAACTTCGAACCAATCGTCGCGACAGGCAGTTCCTCGTCGCGGTACGGACCCGAGTCGGTCGCCTTCAACCACGCGATCCATTGCTCGTCGCTCCACTCATCGGCGTTCGCCGGAGGTTCTTTGGGCACCAGTGGGTCCGAGTACTCCATTGAGGCCAACGTTACCGGCTCTTCGGCGAGCACGACTCGACGTGTTCTAGAGTGACGCCACCCGTTTGGCGATGCCCGTCGCGAGCCGCTGGGGCGCGAGTTCGTTGAACTGCAAGAACAGAGACGGCTCGACGAGTTCGAGTTCCATCAAGGCCCAACCCGTGTCGGCGCGCACGACGTCAACGCGCGCGTACAGCAAGTCGGCAAAATCGAGGTCACGCAAGATTCGCGTCGCGAAGGCCACCGCGTCGGGTTCGCCTTGGGCGACCGACATCTGCTCGATGCGAAACAGCGCGTCACGCTCGGGCGCGGGCCTATCGAGCATCGCGCCCTTGGTCATGGCGTGGGAGAACTCGCCGTCGATGAACACGAGTGCCCGCTCACCCACTTCGTCCACCGACGCCACGTAGGGCTGGATGAGCACGTCGCGACCCATTGCGTGCAGGCGCCTCACGTGCTCACTCGCCTCGAGCATCTGGTGGGCGCGATATCGTTCGGCGTCAATCGAGCCAGCCCCAACGCACGGCTTGACGACGAAGTCACCGCTGGGAAAACTCGCTACGTGGCCAACGTCACAAAAGATGGAAGGCACGATGCGATGACCCGCGCGACCAAGGTCTTCGAGGTAGTGCTTGTCCGAGGAATACTCGAGGACCTCGAAGGGATTGAGGAGCCGAGCAACGCCACGCGCCCAGTCAAGGAAATCCTTGTGACGTGACGAATAGTCCCAGGTGGAACGAACGACGACGAGGGCGTAGTCGTCCCAGCGCACCTCGAGGTCGTCCCAGACGCACAACTCGCCACGTAGACCCACTTCGGCGAGGGCGCGCAACAGAAACGGCGAGTCGGGATCGACGTTCGCTCCTTGGAAGCGTGACGAAGGATCAGTATCGAGGCCGCGACACGTAGCGATCGCGACGCGATTCACGGCTGGAAGAGGAGTGTCGCGTGTTGACACAAGGTGACGAGCGGACCGGGCCAGATGCCAAAGACCAACGTCATGGCGACCCCGACCCCAATCACCAAGCCCGTCGTATTGGGAACGACCACCCGTTTAGCCTCGACGTGGTCGTCGGCGTAGAGGGCGATGAACATCGCAGGTAGAAGAACGCCGCGATCGCCGCACTCAACAACGCAATCAAAGCAACGGGCGTGCCCCCCACGTCAATCGCCGAGGCGAGGACCGCGTACTTCGCGTAGAAGCCGGTCGTCAGGGGTGCGCCGAGTTGGCTCAGCAACAGAACGGTTAAGGACGCGCCGAGCCAGGGTTGGCGTCGCGCGAGTCCGCGGTAGGTGTCGATCGAATGGTTCTCGTCACCGAGTCCCCCGACCAAGGTGACGATGGCGAAGGTCGCCACGACCGTGGGCGCGTAGGTGACGAGGTAGAACAAGGTCGCCGCCACACCGCGAATGCTGCCCGCCCAGATGCCGAGCAGGATGAACCCGGCGTGATTGATCGAGGAATAGGCGAGCATCCGCTTGGCGTTCCTCTGGATCAGGGCGAGACTCGCCCCCACGACCGTCGTTAACACCACGAGTACCCAAAGGATTGGCCGCCAGGTCTCGATCTCGGGTCCCGAGCGCCGAGATGATCACGCGCACGAAAGCGGCGAACGCGCCCACTTTCACGATTGAGGCCATGAAGCCGGTGACCGGGGTGGGCGCCCCTTCGTAGACGTCGGGCGACCAGAGATGGAACGGGACGGCGGCGACCTTGAAGGCAAAGCCCACGAGCAACAAGGCCCCACCCGCGTAGAGCAGTCCGGGATGCGCGAGCGTGTTGGCGGCGAGGAAGTAGGAGATCGACGTCAGGTTCGTCGTACCGGTCGCTCCATAGACCAGGGCCGCGCCGTAGATGAAGATCGCCGAGGCGAAACCACCTAACAAGAAGTACTTCAGCGCCGCTTCACTCGAGGTACGTCGATGTCGATCAAAGGCGACCAGTACGTAGAGTCCGAGCGAGAGGATCTCGAGACCGAGGAAGATCACGATCAAATCGTTCGCCTGGGTCATCAACACTGCACCGGCCGACGCCGCGAGCGCGAGGATCTGGTACTCGGCGCCAACCACTCGTTCGCGCACCGCCCAGTCGTGAGCGACGAGCGTCGCCATCAAGAGGCTGAGCGCGATGACCGCGGTCGCCACGACACTGAAACCGTCGAGCACGATGGCGTGTGCGACGCTTGTCGATGGTCCAGCCTTATCTAAACATCGCCATTGGAAGTAGGTGACGACAAGTACGGCCACTGACGCGACACTCGTAATCGAGGTCGCCACCTTCTGGTCGATCTTGTCGCGCACGAGTGCGGTGGCGAAGACGAGGGCGAGCGACGCGCCAAAGAGGATGATCACCGGCAGGATCGCCAGATAGTGAACCGAGGGGATGGTGATTGATGACGTGGTGGCGACGGCGCTCATTTGCTCACCCCGCTCGGCGCGACGTGCTCAATCAGTTGATGCACCGAGGGCGTGATGCGATCGAGTACCGGCCGGGGAAATACGCCCAGGGCCACGATCAAGACCACGATCGGCACGAGGACCCAGCGTTCCTTGGTCGAGGCGTCCGGGATCGTCGCGTTCGCCCGGTAGCGCGACCTTGGAACACGCGTTGGTAGGCCCACAACAGATACACCGCCGCCGCCACGACGCAAAGGCACCAACGACGCCCCACCAGGCGTGCACCGCGAACGTGCCGATCAAGATCAGGTACTCACTCACGAAGCCCGACAAACCCGGCAATCCAATCGAGGCGAGCATCACGACGGTGAAGACCCCCGCCATCACGGGCGCGGGACCCTGAAGACCCTGCAGGTCGGCCACTTGGTAACTACCGCGACGCTGTTCAATGAAGCCGATGATGAGAAAGAACCCGATGGTGATGATGCCGTGGTTGAACATCAATAACACGGCGCCGACCGTGGCGATCTGCGATCCCGAGACGACGCCGAGGGTAATGAAGCCCATCTGGGCGAGCGACGAGTACGCCACGAAGCGTTTCAGGTCTTTGGCGACGCACGCGAGCAGCGATCCGTAGAGGATCCCGATGACCGCCAACGTGAGCACCACGGGTCGCGCGTCGGCGAGCGCCAGCGGGAACAGTCCCACCGCGAAACGCAATAATCCGTAGGAACCGAGTTTGGCGAGCAGTGCCGAGAGCTCGATGGATCCGGCCGTCGGCGCCTCGGCGTAGGTAAGTGGCGACCAGGTGTGAAGCGGCCAGATGGGAGCCTTGGCGCCAAAGGCGATGGCGAAGGCGACGAACAGCCACAGGGCCGTCGCGTGCGACATCGAGGTGCTCGCGAGCACGCCGTAGGCGAAGGTCAAGGCCCCGCCTGTTTGGTGTTGGTGGGAAAAGCCCAGGTACAAGACACCAACGAGCAAGAACGCTGAAGCGCTGAAGGTGTAAATGAAGAACTTGAGTGCCGCTTTGCCGCGTTCTTCCACCCCAACCAGCGATGATGAAGTAGCACGGCACGAGGGTGAGCTCAAAGAAAATAAAGAACTCCAACAGATCGTGCGCGACGAAACTGCCCATCGTGAGCGAGGTGAGGATCAGCAACCACGCGACGAAGGATGGTTCGCGTCGCTTGTCGCGACCGCCGAGCAAGGCGAGCAAGACCACGATTGCCGTGAGTTCGACCATGAACAGCGAGATCCCGTCGAGGGCGACGTCATAGGCCAGACCGAACGGCGCCGCGAGCACGTGGCGCGTCGCGAAATCAAAGGTCTGCGCCCCGGCGACGTGACTGTTGTAGAGGAAGAACACGACGACGCCAAGCGCCATCTCGATGCTCGCCGCGACCACCGCGACGGCGTAGGAAAATCCTTCTCGTTTGCGCACGAGCATCGCACCGAGCGAGCCGAGTAACGGCACGACGAGCAGCGCGGAGAGCCAGAGAGATGAATGCATGACTAGCTGACCCTCGCAACCAAGAAGACGACGATGACCGCGACGCCGAGCACCGTCGCGAGCGCGTAATGACGAACGAAGCCTGACTGGATCTTTCGCACGCCCTCGGCGCTTCGACTTATTCCCACGGCCAGACCCATGACACCGCCGTCGATGACCTCGTCCTCGATCACGGTGTCGCTAAATACCGCAAGCTGCTCGAGCGGACGACCAACGGTCGCGTCGTAGAAATCATCCCAGTACCAAACGCGCTCGAGGAACTTTGGCGTCAACGCGTTGTCTTCGGATCGCGAGCGCCAGATCGTGAAGGCGGCGAACAGGCCAATGATCGCTGCGGCGACGTCCACCGCCGCGAGACCGTACTGGCTCGTGGTGCCGAGTGCGTGCGTCGGCGTCACGTACCCGAACGTCACCCCGAGGAATCCCGCGAGCGAATCGTGATGAATCCACGGCAGATCGAGCACGCCACCGAGGGTGGACAAGATCGGCGAGGACCACGAGCGGCAAGGTCATCACCCAGGGCGACTCGTGCGGATCGTGTCCGTGGGTCACCTCGCGGAACCGCTCGGTGCCGCGGAACGTCAAGACGAACAGACGACTCATGTAGTACGCGGTCAAAATGGCGGTGACCACACCCAAGACCCAGAGGATCTTGTCGTGCTGATACACATTAGTGAGCACGTCACCCTTGGACCAGAAGCCCGCAAAGGGTGGGATGCCCGAGATGGTCAGCCACCCGATGAGGAACGTCGGGAAGGTGAGCGGCAAGAACTTTTGCAGCGCACCCATCTTTCGAAGATCTTGTTCACCGTTCAACGAATGGATCACCGAACCCGAACCCAAGAACAACAGCGCCTTGAAAAAGGCGTGACTCACCATCAAGAAGATCGCCGCCGCGTAGGCGCCAACGCCAACGGCGAGGACCATGTAGCCAATCTGTGAGACGGTCGAAAACGCGAGGACCTTCTTGATGTCCTTTTGTGAAGTGGCGATCGTCGCGGCCACGAAGGCGGTGACCCCACCGATAATGGCGATCGTCATGCGTCCCGATGACGAAAGGGCCAACACCGGTGACATTCGAACGAGGAGGTACACCCCGGCCGTGACCATCGTCGCGGCGTGGATCAGCGCCGACACCGGTGTAGGGCCCTCCATGGCGTCGGGCAACCAATTGAAGAGGGGGATCTGGGCGCTCTTGCCAGTGGCGGCCAACAACAGGGCCAGCACCACCAGCGTCGCGACGGTTGGCGATAAGGAGCCGACGTGCGCAAACACTCCGACGTAGGTGAGCGTCCCGGTTCGAGAAAAAAGCAAGAACATGGCGAGCAACAACCCGACGTCACCAACGCGGTTATAGATGAACGCCTTCTTCCCGGCGCTCGAGGCGGAATCGCGATCGAAGTAGAAACTCACGAGCCAATAGGAACAGACGCCAACGCCTTCCCATCCAACAAACGTGAGCACCAGGTTGTTCGCCAGCACGAGCGTGAGCATCGAAAATACGAACAGGTTCAGGTAAAGGAAGAACTTCTTATAGTCCTTCTCTTCGTGCATGTAACCAATGGAATACAGATGGATCAGCGCAGAAATGCCGGTAACGAAGAGACACATCGTGATCGAGAGCGGATCAACCAATAATGCCGCGGGCACGTGCAGGGTACCAACGTCGATCCAGTTGAACAGCTGAACGGTCACTTGGCGATTGCCGCGATGCAACAGCAGGACCAAGGCGATTACCGAGGCGACAAAGCTCAGCGCGACGACGCCCGTTGCCACGTATCCAATCTGCTTCTCGTTCATCCTCGAACCGTTGATCAAGACGAGGGCGTAGCCCACGAGTGGCAGTACGAGGATCAAAGTCGCGAAATGTGCCACGTCAACCCTTCAATTCTGAAGAGTTCGTCCACCGACGTTGAGGAACGTCGCCGAAAGACCGACACGACGATGCCGAGACCCACCGTCACCTCAGCGGCGGCGACGACCATCACGAAAAAGACGGTCGCCTGCCCCCCTACGTCACTGAGCGTGCGGGAAAAGGTCACGAAGGTGAGATTGACCGCGTTCAACATGAGCTCGATGCACATGAACATGATCAAGGCACTGCGACGCGTGAGCAGACCAAAGGCGCCGACGCCGAACAGCACGGCCGCTTAAGATGAGGTACCACGAAGCAGGAACGTTCATACCTCGACCTCCTCGCCTTGCACGGCACGCTCGCGACGCGCGAGCAGCACCGCACCGACGACCGCAATAACCAAAAGAGCCGCTGTTGCCTCAAAGGCGAAAAGATACGTCGTGAAAATCGCGGTGCCGAGTTGTTTGACGTTGGCCTGGCCGGTCGCGAGCGGCTTGCCGAGAGTCGAGGCGGACATGACGCCGGTGACCCAGTGCGACTCGGCGAGAAGGGCAATAAGGCCACCGACCGTGACCGCGACGCCCAGCGCTGCGAGGGGACGCTGACCAACGAGTGGCTCGACGTTCGCGTGCTGCTTGCGATCGACCCCCAAGAACATGATGACGAACAAGAAGAGCACGACAATCGCGCCGGCGTACACGATGATCAGCAATACGTAACGGTTCCAAGAACAGAT
>CAWICL010000076.1:0-10417 GCA_963834545.1 uncultured Acidimicrobiaceae bacterium
GAACGTATTGCGTTTCACGAGAGCGGTCACGCTCTGCTCGCCTACGTCCTGGACAAAACAGATCCCTTGCACAAGATCACGATCATTCCTCGCGGAATGGCGCTCGGAGTCACGATGACCCTTCCTGAAGAGGACCGGCACATCATGTCGCGTCAGCACCTGGAGGATTCGCTGTGCATGCGCATGGGCGGGCGCGTCGCCGAACTGCTCGTCTACGGCGATCTCTCGACCGGCGCGGCCGACGATCTGCAGCGAAACACCGAATTGGCCCGGCGAATGGTGCGCGAATGGGGGATGTCCAAGGAGATCGGCCCAATGGCGTGGGGATCGAACAATCAAGTCTTTCTCGGCGAGGACCTCATGCACACTCGTGACTACTCAGACCACACGTCACAAATCATCGACGACGAGGTCGAGCGCATCTTGCGCGAGCAAGAGGCGCGTGCCATTGAGGTGCTGACACTTCATCGACGAGGTCTCGAGTCACTCACTCGCGCATTACTCGAGAGCGAGACCATTGACGGCGAAACGGCGGCTCAACTCATCGACGAGGCGCACGGTGAACCCGTGCACGCTCTGGGCACCAAGACCGTGAGCGCTTTAAGTGGCGTGGGTCGTTCCTCGGCGCCAAGCCAACTCGACGCCCCGTCGCCCTCGCCCGCTCCGGTTCGGTCGCTCCCACATGGAAGCCTCCGACCCTACCCGCCGTATAAGGGAGACACGACCTCGATACCCGAGGGCGTCGTAGGCAACGTGAGGGTGACGAGCAGCGAGGGGCGATTACTCGTGACGAGCAAGGTCTGCGCCTTCAAGGTGCTGAGCCCATCGTAGAGATCCAAGATCCCTTCGGTGCTGTTGGCACCGAGCGTGGCACTCGCGGTGTCGTTTTCTTTCCCGGGAACGCTGAAGGTGACCTTGATGGCGTGACTTGACGTATTGGTGACACTGGCGGCGTCAAAGCCCTTACCCGAGAAGTCGGCAATCAAGTACTGCTCGTCGGGCGACAGCGGAGACCACAGTGACGTGCCCGAGACTGATCCCGTCAGGAGCGACGTGGCGATGGGCGCCGTCGCCTTTAGTTGAACGTTGGCATATCCCGATGGCGGGATGGCCGAATTCGGCGTAATGACGATATCGCCGCTCGCGTAGGGTGCGAGCGACAGCATCTGGGGCGCCACGGATCCGTTGACGATGTTCACGTTCGCCACCACGTTCACCGAAAGACTCGACGGGTTGAACATTCGAATCTGCGCCACCGCATTGTTTACCGTGGTCACTTCGGGAAACCACGCGTCCGTGACGAGACTCGTCTCGCCGGCGTTAAACGACGCGCTCGATCCAGAACTTTGAACTCCCTCGATGACCATCGATCCTCGAAGTACCTTCACGTGCACACCGATGTTGCTCGTGTTGACAATTTGTGCGCCGAGATTTATTTCAATCTGGTCGTGGGCTCCGATACTCATTCCCTGGAAAGGTGCGGGCGAGGAGAATCCACTCGGCGAATACGTGGTCACGTTGAAGACGGCCGGGGTGGCGGTCGGATTGTAAATACTCAAATTCGCCGTTGACCCGACGGTCGTATCGAAGCCACTCGCGTACCAGTCATCGACTCCCGCCATCGCACACGGGGCCTCGGCATTCGCATCCGCGGCCACTTCTTCACCAACGACGCCACCCCCATCGACTTGTACCGCTGCCGCGAAATCGTCACCCTTCAACTGCGGCGGTGGAGCGATCGCTTTTGCTTGGTGACCGCGGAGTTTCAGCGATGACTGGATCGATGTGCCCTTGTCAGAAACAATGTTGACGTTCAAGACTCGCGACGAATCCGACGTATTGAGAAATGTGAAATGGCCCGGAACACTTCCTTGCGCACTCCAGAGACCCGTGCAGTAAAGCGCCGTCGACTCACCGTTTTGCGAGCTCACGAGCGCTGAGGATGCGGGCAAGAGGTTGGAGGAATGAAGCAGGCTCGTCAAACCAGCGAGGACCAACAGCGCGGCGAGGACGAGCAGAAGTGGAGCCTGACGAAATCTATCCACGATCGTTCCTCCTCGCGTGACGAGCCACGACGCCCGTGCGCCGCCGTCCCGTGAAGAGCCATTCGAGCCGCTGGATGAGTCCGAATCCCAGCCAGACGAGGATCCACAGACTCAACGTGAATCCCGCCAGAATGCCGTTGAGCGGGAATTGGTGCAAGACCAATTCTGCCGTTGGGTTTGCTGTACTCGCGCGCACTTTATAGGTCGGGACCCAGCCATCACTCGTGGTCCGAGTGCTGGCTCGTCCGTCGACGACGAGCGCGAAGGCACTTGCCGGAGCCAGGCCGGCCTCAACGGTCGAACCAGCGAGGACCGGTCCCGAATTTGAAGTGCTCGCAAAGAGTGGTGTTGCCTTGTTTGAGCCCGCCAGCGTCTGAGAAACCAAACCGTGGAACATCGAATTCGAATAGACCTCGACTGCACTGGTTTGAAGTTCAAGCGAGAGATCGGTTTGCAAGCCGAGTGCGTTCTTCAAGGTGGCCGGTACCTCGTGGAGTGGCACCGACTGGACACCGGCCAGTTCTGGTGCGGAAGCATTCATCACCACGATGGTCGAGATACCGGCGGGGGCGAGCAACGCGCCAAGACGCACGGTCCTGCCTTCCATCGCTGATTGCAAAGCCGTCAACAGCTCGTCAGTGGTGCCCGAATTAGGTGGCGAGAACAACGTGTTCCCACTGGGCAGTCCATTGGTCGACGTCGCAGCCTCGAGTCCAGGTGCCACGCTCCATCCAGAAATTGGCAGGACTGACGGATCGCCTAGCCAGAGCACTCGATATCCACCCGCGTCAGAAGGCGCCAGGGCGCTCAAGGATTCCGCGACACTCGTCGTGGGCAAATTGAAGCGTCCGCTCGCAAAACTCACGAGAAACGGCGCCATCGAGACAATGACGGCGCTCACGCTGAGTGTCGCCAACAACTGTCGCCAACCAAAGCCAGACTGTCGCAAGTCCAACTCGATGGCGCTAATACCCAGGCCAATCAGTAAGGCGATCATGACGCCGTAGAGCGCAAGCAGGACATCGAGATCGGGCGCGAAAGAACCAAGCCAATGATGCGCGACGAGCGTCGCGAGCACCAAGGTAAGGGTCGCAATCGACGCCGCTTTCGTGGCAATGGCTCGGCGCTGATCTCGGCACAACAAGACAGCGAAGATCGCGGCCGCGGGCAAGAGCCAACCAGACCAGTTGGCTCCAAACGTGCCGTCGGCGCCACGAAGCAAATCAAAGAAGCTCGGTCGCGGTCACCACGGCCCACGAGGAAGACCAAGAACCTCGAGCGCTCGACGACCAGCGAGAAAGAAGTCCGCCGTCAACGGAAGGAGAAAGATGGCAACGTTCAACAGCAGCGAGCCCAGAAGGCGCCACGCATTGACCACTTCGTGATGCTCTTCGCCTTCAAAGAAACGAGCGAGGCAGACTCCCGCGACAATCAGGATGACCAAGATGAACGTGGCGGGTGCCATGGCGCTCACCAGGGCAACGAGCATGATCACCACCATGCGTTGACCCGCTTCGCTACGGCGCCAGCCTCGATGTCCAAATGGCACCGGTGCGAGGTAGGAACCGGTACGAAAACCAGGAACCTCGAGGAACTCGAAGAGACGACGAACAATGAACGGCAATCCCGCACTCACGACGAGTACGTCGATTCGCCCGGCGCCGATCATGTTGAGTCCTAAGGGAAAAGCCATGTAGGACACCGACGCAATGACCCGTGATCGATTGGAAACGCGTCCTTTCAACAAGCGAGCGATGCCCACCGCACCGATAGGAATCGATCCGATGAGCGCCAGGCGCGGCAGGACTCCCATTCGACCCAAGACAAAGGTTCCGGCGAATCCAAGGACCCCGTAGCCGGGCATGCCAGGTGTCCCAGAACCCACCCCATTGGCCGACCACGATGCGAAGAAGTGGCGCCACGTAAGCCACCATGAGTCGAGGGGAGCGAGACGCCCAATGAGCGGCAAGTGCATCGCGACGAGATTGCGTGAGCCAATCGCCCACAAGACCAGCACCGTGATGACCACCAAGGCTTGACTCCGAAACGAAGTCAACACTCGAGATGGGCGGTTGCGAAGTTCTAAGACCCCACTATCGGGGATCTCATCAAATTCCTCCACTTCAGAAAAGGCGGCGCCGAAACCGATTCCCGCGAGATCATCAATCTCATCCTCTTCGGCATCTGGCGTCGGTAGAACCCCTCGCGCCCTGTCGAGTCCGTCACGCACCAACGTGAGGAGAACCGCTTCAATCGTGACGCCACCGACTTGCAATCGGCGTAATTCGCCATCGGAGAGAACTCTCGTCGTTCTTCGTTGGCGTCGCCTCTCTCGAATTCTGCGGCGGTTTTTCACCAGCCAACGCCACGACCCGATAATCGCACCGGCGCGATCAGTGTCTCGACCAATGATCGACAGTGAGAGTTCCATCACGTCGAGAACCATGAGAATCGCCAGAGTGCTGAAAGTCGTGCGACGGCTCCATCCCGTGGCGACGACAAGCAGTTGATGTCGTCGCTGGAGATCTTGTCGGCTGGCTCGACGCGTACCCACTGCCGAGACAGCCCTCTCACCTGTCGCAATCGTTTCTCGATGCGCCACCTTGGCGAGTGGTGCAACGACAATGCGTGCTCCCGCAACTTGGGCACGCCAGCAAAGGTCGAGGTCTTCACCGAGCGCGGGTATCAAAGGGTCGAAGCCACGCAAGGTGGCAAAGAGGTCGGATCGCACGAGCGTGACGCCTCCTGGAGCCACGAAGACGTCTCGCTCGAGATCTTGCTGCCCGTGGTCAATCTCGCCGAGCTCCACTCGCTCTTGGACAACTCCAAAGCGATCACAAGTCTGTCCGACGTGCAACAAGACGAGGGGGTCCTCGTAGGCGACAACCTTCGGCGACACCACGCCAGCGTTTGTTCGAAACGCGGCTTCAACCATGCGCTGTAACGCGTCAGGTTCGAGACGAACGTCATCGTGGCAGAACAAGAAGAATGCGGAACCATCGACCATGAGCGATGCTTCATTGCACGCGGCGGCGAATCCTTTATTCTCGTCAAGAATCCGCACGAACGCGTTCGGCGCAATCGCCGCCACCCGAGCAGCGACGTGTTCGGTCTCCCCGTTCGCAACGACGAGCAGGCTTAGTTCCCCATAATCCTGTGCCACGAGCGAAGCCAAAGTGGCTTCGAGACCTGGGCCCGGACCGGTGGTAACGACGACGGCAACAACGGCCGGAGCACGAGATTCCATCAGTACATCAAGGCTAGTTGGCTCGTGTCCGGGGGTTGAACCGCAAACTTCCTCTTAAAAATTGGGTTCCTACTCGATGATTTCGCCCCGGTCGCGTCGCGCGCGCAGGTCTTGGACCACGTCGCTGAGTGACCTCGTCAAGGCGATTTCGGGTTCCCAGCCCGTAGCATCGTGGATCTTTTGAAAACTGCCCCGCGTCACCGGTATTTCAACGGGGCGCAGGAGCGCCGGGTCCACGGTCAACGAAACCTCTGGTGCAATCTCGTCGCGCAACCAATCTGCCACGTCGCTCATTGCAACGTTCATCGATGAGGCCACGTTGTACACTTCACCCGTCGTTGCGAAATGTGCTAACAACCGGTACGCACGCACCACGTCACGCACGTCGCAGAAATCACGCCGCGTGCTGAGGTCACCGACGCGGATCTCACTCTCGTGGTTCTCATGAGCGGCAATCAGACGACTGGCAATCGCGGGTACCGCGAACTGGGTTGACTGGCCCGGACCAATGTGATTGAACGGCCGAGCAATCACCACCCGTACGCCATTCTTTCGAAACGCCTCCAGCGCGAGATGTTCGGCTTCGAGCTTGCTCGCCGAATAGGGGTTCGCTGGTGCCGTTCGAAAGTCCTCGTGAAGTGGGAGGTCCGATTCAGTGACGACACCGTAGACCTCGGCCGAACTTACGAGGACGACCGTTGCCTCACTCTTGGTCTCGCGCACCGCGTCGAGGACATTCTTCGTACCGATGACATTCACTCGAACGAATTGCTTTTGATTCGTCCACGACTCACCAACGTGGGTAAGTGCTGCCAGATGGTAAAGCACATCAGGCTGCACTCGCTCCACGAGCGAACGTACGCTCAAGAGATCAGTGACGTCACATTCTCGGTCCACCGAAGTTACGACATCACCCGACGCCACGAGGTGCTGTTCCAAGTGTTTACCCACGAAGCCTTTGGCACCGGTAATCAATGCGTTTGTCACGTTGCCGCCGCCATCTGATACGCGATCAGGTGTTGGCTAACGGTGCGCGACCACGTGAACTGTTCGGCCTGGCGCCTCGATATCACCGATCGAGAGGATCGCTCGTTGCTCGAAACTCCAATGGCACCCTTAAGCGCCGCCGCCAAGGACTTGACGTCGCCAATCTCCACGAGAATTGCGGTGCCACCAGCGACCTCTGCCATGACGGTGTTCCTGGTAGTCACGACGAGCGAGCCACACGCGAGGGCCTCGAGAACTGGCAAGCCAAATCCTTCGCCGCGTGACGGATAAGCGACGACTTGGGCCTTGCGAAACAATGCCGGAAGCAATGTTTCATCCACGAAGCCCAGACGTCGAATTCGCGAAGCCGCGGCGTGGCCAGTCAATGACTGTTCGAATCCGCGCATGGACCATCCCGTTTGACCCACTATCCACAATTCGACGTCGGGATGCGAGGCCGCAAGTTCCTCGAAGGAACGCAAAAGAACATCCAAACCTTTTCTTGGTTCGACGGTTCCCACAAATAAGACGTAGGGGCGATCGTTCGGTAGTGAATTCTGCGAAAACAAGGCATCGTCATCGTCGCCTCGTGTGTTGAAACGTTCGAGGTCGACTCCCAGGGGTGCCACGATCGTAGGTCGATGGTTTGGAAAGAAGTGGTCGAGCTGGCGCGAGGTGAAGTCACTCACGCAAATCAGCACTCGCGCATTCTCCGCGGCGTAGGAGATCGCTCGTCGGAAGAACGCAACCTTCGATCGTTCGTGCCACTCGGGATTCGTAAAGTAGGTCAGGTCGTGAATGGTCACCACTACCGGCGTCGATCCACGATGGGGCATCGTGTAATGCGGCGAATGCCAGACGTCAACGTCGCTCGCGACCTCCGACGTTCCCAGTCGCCACGCTTCGTAAAAGAGGCGGGCGGCGCGGTTATTTGGAACGATCGGAGCGACTTTCGACGAACTTGCAATCTCACTCCAGCGCGGCGAATCACCAACACGCGTGACGAGTGTCGTCTCCACACCCTCCAGCGGAATCCGCCGAGCGAGTTCGACCATGTATCGTCCAGCACCCGCGACGCGCTCGGGTACCGCCGAGACGTCCAGGGCCAGTCTCACTTCCAACCCTCAAGGTGATCAAGGGCCGAGTTGCGCCACGTGAGATCGGCAACGGACTGCACGCGGTTCTTCTTTCCCACATCACCGACGTCCTGGTCCAACGCGTCAGTGAGACCCTTCGCGATGCTTTCTACATCCAAAGGATTCACAAGCACGACCTCGCCATTACCTTGAACACTCGGCGTGGTGGAACTCGCGACTACCCGAGCGCCCATGCTGAGCGCTTCCACCGGTGGCAACCCCCATCCTTCGGCGAGTGCCACGTAGGCAAAGACTGAAGCCTCGCGGTAGAGACCGCGCAGCATGGAACGCTCGACGGGCCCAAGAACCACCGCGTCGTTCGTTGCGACACTGCCCCATCCCTCAGGCCCAACCAAGACGAGCGGACCAAGTGCCCGAACGCGTTGTGTCGCCATCTTGTGTGCCTCAATGAGTCGTACAAGATTCTTTCTTGGTTCACGGGTGCCGGCGTAAAGAACGAAGCTGCCACGCACACCAAATGAAGCCAGTAACTCTCGCACTTCCTCCCCGCTGGCCGGATCGACAACGTCGTCGACACCCAGTCGCACGAAATGTATGCGCCGTGAATTGATTCCCAGGCTCGAGAGCCGATTAGCAAGCAACGGCGACGTCGTGAAAACTCGTAAGTCGTCGCGCCGGAGGATAAGGTCCAGTCGTCCTTCGTGAAACTTTGCGCCACGGCGGGTAGTGGCGTTTGGTTCATCTCGCCACAACAGGTCATGCATCGCCACTGAATGAATGGCGTCGCCAGTACCGCCAGCGAAAGGTCCTGCCATGGAGGTCGCGTGAACGATCATCGACTCACGCGGAACACCCAAAGGTACGAGTGGCCAGAGCCTGGTCAGAAGATTCAGAGGAAGGCCCACTGAGGTTGTCGTGATGGGAAGCTTCTGATCACTTGGAGCAATCTCACCGCGGGGGGCCAGACCGACCACCTCCAACGATTCGCCCAACGACGCGAGGCCTCCGACGAGACCGCGCACGTAGGTGGCGATGCCGCCGGGTTGACGTCGATACAACTGATCGATGCTCACGGCCAAGGTGCGCTTCACGGATTCCAGCCTCGCACGACATCACGGTAAAGCGCGGCGTAGGCCTGGGCGGCGGTCTCGGGCGCGAAGTCCCCCGCCCTCGACTGGCCCGCAGCGGTCATAATTGCCCGCCGTGAATCGTTGAACCACACCTCACGAAGGGTTTCGAGTATCTCCGCATCATCGGAAACCAACGCCGCCGCCCCCGAGAGAAGTTCTCGATTGATAGCCGTGGCTCGAGCGAGGGTCGGAACTCGCGCACCGAGCGCCGCGATGGCAAACGAGGGGAAGCGCGCACCGTCGGACATGTGCAGTACGACTCGAGCGTGGCTCAACGAAGTGCGAGACTCACGACGCGATAGGACGGTGATGTCAAGTCCACTCGAGCGAATGCGTTGTCGCACCGAAGAGCTCGTGACGGCAATGAGTCGGGCGCCAACCTCGTTGGTGAATTGTAAAAGTTCCGGTGCAAGCGCGAGAAAGGGCTTGTCGAGTCCGGTGACGTTGACGACAAGGTCGGCGCCATCGACGGTCGGTGTCACGTGGGGCACCGCCGGGGGCACGACCACAACCTCGCTTCGATGTAGTGAGAGGACATTTTGGACCTCGTGACTCGCGGTGCGACTTGACGCCGCGAGAATGGCACCATTTGAGACGGCCCGACGCAACTGACGGATGCGCTGATGTTCGTGCGACTCACCGCGAAGAGGTCGCAAGTCGTCGACTGAAATGATTAACGGCACGGTCTTCGCGGGCGGCGTGAGGAATCCAGCGACGTGCACGATATCAACCTGAGGAAGTCGCCGTTCTATTGTTGGCCCCATACTGCGACGCCACCAAGGTGACCAGAGGCGGCGAAGGGGAAACGTCACCTCGTTACTCGACTTTGACGAAGTAATTGTTCGAAATCGAACGAGTTCGAGCCCGCCCGTTCGGGCAAGCGCGTCAGCGAGATCGTCCATTGTGTTGTCGAGTGACTCCAGCGATCCGTCGAGGTCGAGTCCCACTCGCAACGGCACGGCGTCGCTCACGAAGCGAGAGCCACCTTACGCATCGCGCTCGTCCAGCTTGGCCACAACGTCACCGCCCACGAACCAAAGTCTTCAGAGCTTGTCGCAACCACGCCGATTCGCTCTTCGACATTGAGCAAGATGAGCGCTCCACTTTGGCCGAAGTGGCCGAAGCTTGTTGGTGGCCAGTCGCCCATCCAATGTTCTTTCTGTCCACGCACTTCGGGGCCCAGACCCCAGGGGCACGGCGTGAACTTGCCAAATCCTGGAACAATCCCTTCGAGATCGGGCAAGAACGGCTTCACGAGCCGATCGCGCGTCGCGACGGACAAACCGTCGGGGCGCAACCACGCCACCGCGAGTCGCAAGAGATCGTCAGTCGATCCATTGACGCCCGAAGACGGTCGTCCCTCGAGGCTCGCAGTCGTCATCCCTAGTCCAGTGAAGACACGGTCGTTGAGCCATTCGCGAGGGTTGTTCGTGCCCACCACCACCTCGACGGCGTGGTCAATGCCAACATTGGAATAGACGCGCTTGGTTCCAACGGGCACGGTGGGGTCGCCTTGTTCGAGGCCAAGACCACTGGAATGGCTCAACAAATTAGAGAGCGTGGCGCCACGAGGGCCGAAATTCTCAGTGATCTGATGAAGGCCCCAATCGATTTCAACTCCCATCGCCATCGCGACGGCCATCTTGGACACCGAGGCCCACGGTCGTACGAGGTCTTGATCCCCACCGCGTTCAATAACGTTCAGTGCACCATCCACGAGTCGAAAGACGGCATATGACGGTTCACCGGGCCAGCCGGCAATTAGGGGTGCGCTACTCACAACACTCGATGATACCCAAGGCCTCTAAGGTTTCCTGAGTGATAACCGTTCTCAGTGGAGGTGTTGGCGCAGCACGCCTCTTACGCGCGCTTTCGGGTCAAATATCACCGAGTGAAATCACGGCCATCGTG
>CAWICL010000077.1:0-11393 GCA_963834545.1 uncultured Acidimicrobiaceae bacterium
CTGAGTGATAACCGTTCTCAGTGGAGGTGTTGGCGCAGCACGCCTCTTACGCGCGCTTTCGGGTCAATATCACCGAGTGAAATCACGGCCATCGTGAACGTCGGTGATGATTTGATCTTGCACGGACTTCACCATTTGTCCCGACTCAAACATCCTTCCTTACACGCTCGCCGAACTCAACAACGACGACTCGTTGGGGACTTCGAGGTGAGACCTGGCGTGTGATGAGCGAACTGGATTCGCTCGGCGGTGCGGCGTGGTTCCGACTGGGTGATCGAGACCTCGCCACGCACCTGTACCGGTCTGCGCAGAGAATTTTCGAGGGGGCAACAAAGACTGAAGTCACGCGCGAACTGTGCGAACGGCTCGGAGTCGCGGTGCGACTGCTGCCGGTGACGAATGACCATTTGGCGACAGTCTTTGACACCGAAGAGGGGACTATGAGATTCCAGGATTATTTCGTGCGTCATCAACACAACGTGAAAGTGCGAGCGATCGAATTCGAAGGGGGCCGCGTCCGCTACTGCCACCACGGAAGGTCATTGACGCACTTCGACAGGGTTCTCGCATCATCATCGCTCCTTCCAATCCTCTCATCTCGATAGAATCCCATCCTCCAGGTCCGCGAAGTCCGTCAGATTCTCGAGGAGCGTCGCGAAGACGTTGTGGCGGTCTCTCCGTTGATCCAGGGTGCCGCGTTGAAGGGACCGGCCGACCGTCTGATGCGCGAACTTGGCCACGAAGCCACCTGCGTGGGAGTCGCGAGCTTCTATCGAGGACTCATTGGGACCTTCGTCATTGACGTCGCTGACGCCGAACACGTCGACGAGCTCGAGAAACGGGGCCTCGAGGTTCGAGTGACCACGACGATCATGAACGAACCAACACAGAGCACCGCGCTTGCTCGGATGGTCCTCGCATGAAGAATACAGAGAATCATGCCGGTCCAGGGCGTCGGCGTGGTCAACCAAGGTGATGACCTCGTGACCATACTCCTCGAGGTCCTTGATCAATCCCAGACGGCACTTCTCGATGGCGATCTCATCGTCATCACGAGCAAGGTTGTCTCGAAGGCCGAAGGACGCGTCGTCCCCTTTGACGGAACCGAGGAACACAAGGTCGCCCTCGTCGAGAGCGAGTCCAAGAGAATCTTGCGTCGTCGTGGGCCATTGCGAATTACCGAATCGCATCACGGATTTGTGAGCGCCAACGCCGGTATCGATCTTTCCAACACCGCCGAAGGAACCGCCGTGCTCTTGCCGAAGGACCCAGATCGCACGGCGCGACGATTTCGCGCAGAACTTCGTCGCCGACGGGGCGTGGGGGTCGCCGTCGTCATCACCGATACGTTCGGACGCACGTGGCGAAATGGCGTGACCGACGTCGCGCTCGGTAGCGCGGGGATTCTGCCCATTCTGGACCTGCGCGGAACCAGCGACGCGAACGGTCGGATGCTCGAGGCGACCGAGGTCGCCGGTGTCGACGAAATCGCCGGAGCGGCCAATCTCGTTCTGGGCAAGGCCCTCGGTACGCCCTTCGCTCTTGTTCGAGGATTGGACACTTCGTACTTCGGCGAAGGATACCGTTTCAGAAACGATCGTTCGTTCAGCGAACGACGACCTCTGCTTTTCGTTAGTTCGTCTCTGCCCAGTCGCACGTCACCCGACAGCACCGAACGAGGAGCGACACTGACCCCTCCCCCAACGACGCACGTCGCCTCTAAGTTCGATCCGCGTCCCACAACGGCACCAGGTCCAATGATGGACGACCGAACGATCAGAATTCTCTTCGATGATGGCGCCGGGCAACAGAACAACGTTCTCAAGCACTGCGTTGTGCCCGACCACACAGTCGCGGTCCACGACGGCGTGTCGCATCTTGACGCTCGCGTCAACTTGAGCCGTGGGATCAGTCCATGATCCGTCAATCACGCCCACGGCACCATGACCACCCACTCGACCGGTCATAGAATCGACGTTGACCTTAAGAACGCCTGCGGTGTTCCCGTATCGATCCAGTAGGCATCGTCAGGCATCGCGAACAAGGTGCCTTCACTCGCGAGCGCCGGGAACGTGTCGCGCTCGACACTCACTCGACCGCGCGCGTTAATGCGGTCCAAGACGCTCGGCTCGAAGATGTAGGTCCCGGCGTTGATGAGATTCGTAGGCGCCTGATCGAGAGGTGGCTTCTCGACAAAAGCAATGACCTGTCCCTCAGGCGTCGTTGGCACAACCCCGAAGCGACTCGGATCCTCAACCGGGTGCAACGCAATAGTCGCCTCGGCACCATGACTTCGATGAAAAGCGACGAGTCGAGTGATGTCCAAATCCGTGAGGACGTCACCATTGACGACCAGGAAGGTGTCGTCAATCCCGGCGTAGTGCGCGGCGAAGCGAATGGCGCCTGACGTGTCGAGAGGCTCTGGTTCAACTGCGTAGACCACGTTGACGCCGGCGACGATGCCGTTCGGGTAGGCCTCGATGAAGCGGTCTGGAAGATAGCCAAGCGAGAGGACTGCGTCAGTGATGCCGTGTTCGGCCAGCGTTCGAAACACGCACTCGATCATCGGCACTCCGACCAGCGGCAACGTATTTGGGGGTGTCGTAGGTCAAAGGACGAAGGCGAGTCCCTTCACCGCCGACCAGGATGATCGACTTCAAGTTCAGCCTTTGGTGGTCGTGGTCGTCTTCAGCGTGGTAGTCGTCGTCGGAGCCACCGTCGTTGTCGTGCTCGACGTTCCGCCGATCGTCGTCGTGGTCGTTGCGCTAGCCGCGGTCGTGGTGGTCGTGTTGGCGCTCGCGATGATCGCCGCGGACATTTCGTTCACGGTCGTCTGACTTGGCGCGGCTGGCGTCACACCCTTTGGATCAAAGGCCAGCGTCACGCGAAGATACTGTGCGAACTTGATCGACGTTGGATTCGTCGTGATCGTGGGCGTGCTCTGGGACAAAGTCGTCCAATACGCGTATTCGACTTGACCGGTTTGACCGGCATACTTCGAACCGGTGGGACAGGTTTGACCGTTTCGATACGTGGTGGCGGAATTTGGTTTGCCCTTTGAGGTGGGAATCGCCAACTCGACGGAACTGGCGATGAGTCCTGGAAATTCATTGGCGAACTGTCCAATAGTCGCGTTCGAGCCGGAATCGGCATCAGAGGTCGGATCCAGTTTTATGACGTTGTCTGACTGCACCTGGAAACCAGTCGCCGACGTCGGATCCGCGCTGAGGTACGGCAGTGTCTTGCCACAGGCCTCGACGGCCAAAGCGCCGTACCACGTGGTCCCAATCGCGGGTGGTGCACCCTTGGCACCTTTGGAAGGGTGTTGGTAGTCGTAACGCGCGAGCGCCGTCGCCACGAGACCGAGCACCACAATCACGACCAGCACACCGTAATAGTTACCGGGGCGCGTCTTTTTGTAGGCCTTTCCGCCTCCCGACGAACCGACCCTGCTTACCCATTTACCTGTTGCGCTCTTAGCCACGGGGGCAACGCTACTAAAGAATCGCACACCGCAGACGCGCGTAGGGGCGAAGGGGACTCGAACCCTCACTGGAGGCGGTTTAAGCGCCCTGCCTCTGCCAATTGGGCTACGCCCCCACGCGTCATTGTCGCGTTGTAACCGTAACGCATCCCAGAAGAGCCAACTCCTGATTTCTTATGTTCACTAACTAGGCTGGATTTTATGAATCGCGTGCGTCGACGAGGCACGGCTCGATTGACTCCGCTCTTGCTTGTGGTGGTCGCAATCACGGGGCTTCTCCTCGTTCCCGAGGTGTCCGGCGCTCAGACGATCTCCCAAACCCAGGCCGAAATCGCCCAATTGTCAGCCGAACTTTCTCAGCAAGAAAAGACGAGCGAAATCAGCGCGAACGAGTACGACGCCGACAAGGCAGACCTCGCGAGCCTGGATGCCAACATCGTGATCCTCCAGTCCAAGGAGAAATCCAAGCATTCGGCCATCATCGCGACCTCAGCGAAGATGGTGACCGCGATCGTGCGCGCCTACGTCTACGGCGCCGCGGACGCTCAGATCATCGCACTGTTCAACCAAGACGTGACAACCAGTGACGCTCGTCGAGTTTACGAGGATCAAGTAATTGGAAACCTCACGCAGTTGAAAGATACCTACGTCGCTGAGAAACATTCACTCGACAAGACAATTAGCGAAGTCGCCTCCCAACGCGCCAAGGCCCAGCAGCAAACCGTCGCCATCGAAGCGTTGCTCGCCCAAAATGTCAGAAACGAAGACGAAACGCGCGCGACCCTCGCGGTGGTCACGGCGAAGCTCAAGAACGAGATCATCGCCTACGAGATCAGGGTTGGTGTCGCTGCGGCCAAGGAAAAGAACACCGCTGGTGAAGAAGCGGCGGTCGCCGCCGCCTCGGCGGTGGGTGGCCAAAGTGCCGCCAACGAGGTAATCGACGCCATCCAGGCGGCGTTGCCCACCGTGATCTATGGAACGCCCGCCGGCTCAGCCCAGGGCGAAGCAGCCCTTCGCGCGGCCACGACACAAATCGGAGTTCCCTACGTCTGGGGTGGCGAAACGCCGGGCCAAGGCTTTGATTGTTCGGGACTCGTGCAGTGGGCGTGGGCCAAAGCAGGATTCACGATTCCACGAACGACCGAGAGCCAATGGGCGGCGCTGCCCCACATTCCTCTCACCAAGTTGCAACCGGGTGATCTGTTGTTCTATTACAACCTCGACGGTGACCACGAGGTCGATCACGTCGTCATGTACGCAGGAAGTGGTCCTTGGGGTACGAGCACAATCATCGCCGCCGCGCACACCGGAACCAACGTGAGCTTGGCGCCCATCTTCACGTTCGGTCTCATCGGCGCGGCTCGCCCATAATGGTGGTTCCGTGAATATCGAAACCTCCATTGTGATCCCCGCTTTCAACGAGTCGTCGCGCCTCGCCAACGGTTACGAGCGACTGCGACCAGTGCTCGATGCCCTCGGCGTTAAGGTGACCGAGGTGATCGTCGTCGACGACGGATCAAGCGACGACACGTTGCACGTGGCTCACGACGTTTATGGTCATCTACCAGAGAAACTCTTCGTGCAGCAGCCACGAAATCTTGGCAAGGGTGCTGCCGTACGGCTCGGGATTGGACTCGCCCGGGGCAAGCATGTCGTGGTCGCCGACGCTGACATGGCAATCCAGCCAAGTCATTTTCCAGAATTCATTGCCGCGCTCGAGAATGCGCAAATCGCTCCGGGTTCTCGATCTGGAAACGGCCGGATCAGTTACGAATCGTTTCTGCGCACGATCGGAGGCGGGGTGTTTCACGCCCTCGTTCGCCACTACGCGCGCGTCACTATCCGTGACACCCAATGCGGCTGCAAGGGCTTTCAACTCGGTCCCGCTCGCCTTCTCGCGCTCCTGGGAATGATTGACCGTTTTGCCTACGACGCCGAACTCTTCTATCTCGCGGATCAACTTGGATTTCGCGTGCAGCCGGTGGACGTCGAATGGGACGACGTGGCGGGTTCGTCGGTGAAGGTTGGACGCGTCTTTTTGAATGTGCTCGGCGACCTACGACACCTGCACACGACGCGCTACGAGAATCCTGTGGTCACGCTTCGCGTCGACGCTGAGGTCGAAAGTGTGCGCAAGGTCTCACGCGACGTTCGTCTGCAAGGCCTCGTGCTCGCCCGAGGCGCCGACGACGCACTCGTCGTCCTCCCGCGAAGTGGTGCACTCGGAGGGCTCACCATCGCCGAGACTCTCGGTGGCACGCTCGGTACTTGTGACATCGCCCAGCTCCGGGGTCGATCGCTCGAGGCGATCTAGGCGTTCGGCAACAGCCAGTGCGAGACGAGTTCTGGCGCGCGATCGCGCCATTCTTCAGCAGTTATCGCGTAGCGTGCGTGGTCTTCCCACGCCCCGTCAATCTCTAGGTACCTTTCGGCGATGCCTTCGAAACGAAGACCGAGTTTCTCCACGACGCGTCGTGAAGCGGCGTTTCGAGGAATGATGTTGATTTCGACCCGGTGAAGTCGAAGCGACTCAAAGGCGTACTGCAACGTGACGACCACCGCTTCGGGCATCAACCCTTGTCCGGCGACCGCCTCGTCGATCCAGTAACCAATGTAGGCAGATTAAAGAGGGCCGCGTTGAATTGATGAGAGTGTGATTTCGCCAACAAATTTTGCGTTCACGAAAATTCCAAAACCAAAACCGGTGCCCATCTGACGCTCACGCTCTCGAAGAGCGCAACGTCCGACGAAACTTCGCTGGTCCTCTGCCAAGTGCGACGAGTGCGCCGAGCGAGGTTCCCACTTCAAGAGCCAATCGCGACACCGTTGACGAACTTCGAGCCAGCTCGCGTAATCGTGCTCGGTCATCGTGCGAAGTACCACGCGCCGACCGTGCAGCGAAATGGGCGAATAGATGCTGCTTCGCGCCGTCACCATGTACCGTTCCCCACTATCCCATCGTTACACGTACGACGCTTTCGCACACTACGAGAGCAGCGAATAGACAATCCCGTCGAGGATGTCGCTCTCTGAACTCAAGATCTCGGTGACCTCGAAGCGGTCCATGACCGCCTCGAGCACGTAGAGACCAGCAGTCAGCACGTCCTCGCGCCCAACGACCATCCCGGCCCGCGCGAGGCGCGCTTCGGGGCTCTCACTCGCGAGCGTAGAGCGCCATTTCTCGACGATGTCGCGACTCATCGTGCGGTGATCTGACTTCGGTCCGGTCGTAGGTTTCAAGACCAAGATCGAGTTGGGCGAGCGTCGCGACGCTGCCGGCGAGACCCACGAGACGCACGTTGCCGACGACGTCGCCAAAAGCGGGACCGCTTGGAACGCTCGATCGAGCTCGTCGTTGATCATCCTTCGTGCGGCCTCATCCCGATCTGGTTCGACGATTTCCTTGCCGAGGGCCCGCTCAGTGACGCGCACGCATCCGAGTTGCATCGAAAAACTGTGCAGCTGTCCGCCAATTTCAAGTGCGATTTCGGTCGATCCTCCCCCAACGTCCACGATGGCGGTGGGTCGGGGGTCACTCGTGAGTTCATGGGTTGCGCCGTCATAGGAGAGCTGCGCCTCTTCGTTCCCATCGAGAATCCTTGCATCGACACCAACGATTCGTTGCGCCCTCTTCAAAAAATCTTGCCCGTTTCGCGCGTCACGCACCGCTGACGTCGCCACCAAGAGTCCCCGCGTTACGAAAGCCTCATCCATATAGCGGCGATACTCATTCAGCACATCACAGCTGCGTTGCACCGCCGCCTCGCGAAGCATCATCGATGAGTCAACGCCCTCGCTCAATCTCGTGATGCGCATCTCACGGCGCCGTGCGCCATGCTGGTCCGCGATGAAGAGTCGAGTGGAATTGCTGCCGCAGTCGATCGCGGCGATGACGTCACTCACGCACTGACACCACCGTCAGAGGTGGGATCTCAATCTCGCCAGCAACGAGAACGCCCACGGGGTCGTTGGCCCCGACCAGAAAGTTCGCTAAGTGGGCGTGCAGACATTTCACGCCGCGCCGCGTGCCGCCGACTCCACCGCTCGCCTGGACTGCGTCGAACTGGACGGTCGCGCGCCGTCGTCGTTGTTCGTAGTCATTGTGGGTACGCAGAAGTTCGCCTTCGTCGACCAACAACTCGAAGCGGTGAACGCCGCCACTCCCTTCAAGACGACTCACCGCATCGTGTAACTCGGGATCGACGAGCCAAAAAAGTGTGGGCATCGGTGTTCCGTCGCGAAGATGCGGCTCGTTTTCGATCACCACGGGACTCCCATTCGCCCGTCGAACCACAACGGCACAACGTCCCGACAGTCGACGTCCCAACGTGACTTCAATGGCGGCGATGTCGTCGGGCGATGCGTCGCGAAACGTCAACGCCAGAACTCAAGGGTGTGCACGAAGCGCGCCAAGAATCCACTCAGCGAGTGGTGCACGGTCTTACGGGGTGAAACGGTCGACGTCAAGGACGTCGCGGACAGCGGAGCCACGAGCGGCTGCAGTCCCGGATCCCCGGTGTCAGACGATACGTAGCCCGAGCCGCTACCTGGAAGAATCTGAATGAGGCTCTGTCCAGGCGACACGAGTTGATACTGCTCACGAGCCAACATCTCCTCGGCGGCCACCGATGAAACTGAACGCGCCTGGTCCTTCAAATCCTGACTCTGTTGTCGTATGGAGGCGATTTGGGCGCTCGTGGCGCTAATTTCACTTTGCTGGTGCCACAGAGCGGACCACGGAAACCAGACGACGAGCACGGCGACTGCCGTCACGAAGGCGAGCGGAACCATCCAGTGGTTCTGACTACGCGTGGTGATGTTATGAGTAACTGACACCTGCCGCCCCCGACAAAGACGCTGCACCTAGAAATCGAGCTTGATCCCCGAGTTGTTCCTCGAGCCTCAGTAATTGATTGTACTTCGCGACTCGGTCAGATCGCGCCGGTGCTCCGGACTTTATTTGTCCCGCGTTGGTAGCGACGGCAAAGTCAGCAATCGTCACGTCTTCGGTCTCGCCCGATCGGTGCGAAATCACCGAGGTGTAGCTGTTCACGTTGGCGAGGCGCACGGTGTCGAGGGTCTCACTCACGGTGCCGATCTGGTTCAATTTGATGAGAATTGAGTTGGCGATGCCGCGGTCGATTCCTTTTTGGAAAATGGTCGGATTCGTGACGAAGATATCGTCTCCGACCAGTTGCACCTTTGAGCCGAGCTTGGACGTCAGCGTCGACCAACCGTCCCAATCCTCTTCAGCCATTCCATCCTCGAGTGACACGATGGGATATCGACTGATCAAATCCGCCCAGTAGTCGACCATCTCGGCGCTCGAGAGAACACGTCCTTCACCGTCTAAGTGATACGCACCGTCACGAAACAGCTCACTCGCCGCAGGGTCCAACGCAATCGCGACGTCGCGGCCCGGTTGACGACCAGTGGATTCAATAGCCTCGACGAGCACCTGTACGGCTGTTTCATTGTGAGGGAGGTCCGGCGCAAAACCACCTTCGTCGCCCACCGCCGTCGCGAGTCCACGCTTATTGAATACGTCCTTGAGGGCGTGATACGTCTCAGCGCCCCACTGCAGTGCCTCGCCAAAGGATGCGGCGCCAATGGGCATGACCATGAACTCTTGGAAGTCAATGGAGTTCTTCGCGTGCACGCCCCCATTGATGACGTTGAACATGGGTACCGGCAACACGTGAGCATTCACACCGCCCAAGTACTGATACAAAGGCAGTTCGCACTCCATTGCCGCGGCTTTGGCGGCGGCAAGGGAGACTGCCAGGATTGCGTTCGCCCCGAGTCGTCCCTTGTTCTCGGTTCCGTCCAGATCGATCATGGCAAAGTCAATGGCGCGTTGGTCGGTGGATTCGTAACCCTCGAGGGCGTCGTTGATCTCACCATTCACGTTTTGCACGGCCGTGCGAACGCCCTTGCCGCCAAACTCCTTGGCGCCGTCTCGAAGTTCCACGGCTTCGTGAATTCCCGTGGAGGCACCGCTCGGCGATATCGCGCGACCATGGGCCCCCGATTCCAAGTGGACCTCGGCTTCGACCGTGGGGTTTCCTCGAGAATCGAGAACTTGTCGACCTATGACAACTTCAATTGCGCTCATCGTTGCTCCTTGTGCCGGTGCTTCAAGGCTACTCGGCGACTTAGGAATTAGTCCTTCGTGAGATTCTCGTTTCGACGGATCTCGTCTCGAAGTTTCGACGCACTCGTTCGCAAGACGCCCTCCAGATCAACGTTCGCCACGTAGGCCAGTCGCACCAGCGACGTCAGCGCTTCTTCAAACGCCTGTGTCACTCGCCTTGGCTCTATATCGTCAGGCTCGAATGAAATCTCGTTCAGCGCGCCTATTGCACTCGATCGCGCGCGCTGGGCGTTCAGTTCATTACCCATGACGAGCTCTGCCTTGGCGAGCAACTTGGTGTAGAGCGCGAGCGCCGGTAACTGCTCGGCGATTCCATCGGTCACGCTTTCGCGCTGTTTCTCCGTTTGTTTCAAGACTTCCCATCGAGCAGCCACATCGCTTGCTCCGTCGACTTGGACGTCGCCAAAGACGTGCGGGTGACGAAACGTCAATTTGTCGCGCACGTTGTCGGCAATGGTGGCGAGGCTGAACAGATCTTCCTCATCTCCCAGTTCAGCGTGAAAGACAATCTGAAAGAGCAGATCGCCAAGTTCTTCTTCGACGTGGGTACTCAAGGAGGCGTCGTCAATACCTGCTTCGTGAGCCTGCGCCAGTCGCTCGAGAGCGTCCAGGGCCTCGTACGACTCTTCGAGCAGGTGGCGCGTCAAGGAACCGTGGGTCTGTTGTTGATCCCACGGACACTCGGCCCTCAATCGACGCGTGAAGCTCACCAGGTCGTCCATGGCCTCGCCCGCGCTTCGCAGATCCTCAATCCACAGTGACGTCAGGTGATCCGCCTCGTCAAAGCTCGAAAGTTCTGAGGCGGACATCGAAATGATCTTCTGGTCCTCGAGGCCAACGTGGTGAAGGATCGTCACCATCGTGTCGGGCGCCAAACGTGCACTCACGACGCTCAAGACTTCGGGCGAATACGTCTGCAGCACCAAGAGTGGACCGGGGCTGCGCAATGGCTCAATAGATTCGAGAGCGTCAAGAATTCGTAGACCACACGACATGGGGTCACGACCCAGCGCGGCGCAGGCCACGTCGATGATCGACACCGCGGGTTCGAGTACGACGCGCAGATCATCGCGGGTCAACAAGATTTCGACCGTTCGTTCGGCCACAATGGGCGACCCCGGTACGACGTAGACCACTTCGCGACCATCACTCGAAAACGCCAAGTGCGCGAGGTCATCGACAATGCGCTCGTAGAGTTCGTGAAAGGACGTCGCCTCGTCGTACCAATGGTCGTAGCTCAAGACGTCAATCAGTTCGTTCGCCGCGGGGTGCTGGCGCGTTCGCAGACGCACGACCGGCGCGTTAACGATGAGTTCGAGTGATCGTTGCGTCATGAGTTGCGCGTCGCTCGGACCCAGACCGACGACGCGAACCGTGGGCTGGTTCACTTATAGTTCGTCTTGGGCGCCGTCGTCAGCTCCGATGACGAGTCGCTCATCTGGCTCGACGGTGGTAGAGCGGGTGCAAACACCGACGGACCCGAACTCGCCGATGAAACCCCCCACCTTCCAAAGGCTGGATTTACGCTCACGCCAGCGGCACTGATGATGGACTCTTCTTCGTTACTCGCCGCGTTGGCGTTGTAGGACTGAATGTCGTTCAGCACGGCTGGTTCAGCTTGCGTGAACGGTGTGACGGTTCGCTTCGTCGGTGCTACGAAGAGCGCGAGCTCTGAACCTTGATACGAAATGTACTGAGGACTCGCGGGGTACGAATTGACCTTCGTGCCCGCGACGTCGGAGCGAACGCTGTCGT
>CAWICL010000078.1:0-18801 GCA_963834545.1 uncultured Acidimicrobiaceae bacterium
AATCGAACGAAGGACTCCTTTTACGCGCCGGCGGCGACGTTCGAATTGGACGCGTTGTTTGCCCGCGCTGATCAACTCGTCGCTGATGGCGCTGATCTCTTGGACGTGGGTGGGGTGAAAGCCGAGCCAGGCGATCACGTATCCGAAGCCGAAGAGCTTGATCGGGTCGTTGGGGTCGTGAGCGAGCTTCGACGTCGTTTTGACGTGCCGCTTAGCATCGACACCTGGCGCGCTTCGGTGGCGAAGGCTTGCTTCGAGGAGGGCGCCTGCGTGGGCAATGACATCAGTGGCTTCGCCGATCCCTCGTATCTCGAGGTCGCGGCGAAGGCAGGCGCGACGGTCGTGGCGACGCACATTGGACTGCACGGATACCTGACCCCACGCCGTTCTACGACGACGTGACCCAGACGATCCAGGACTGCTTGATCGAACTTCGTTCCCAAGCCGTTGCGCACGGCATCGAACCAGACCGCATTGTGCTCGACGCTGGCCTCGACTTGGGAAAGACCGCCGCGCAATCCCTGCAACTACTTCGCGATTCGCCACGTCTCGCCACTCTCGGCGCTCCGCTCTTGTTATCGGCGTCTAATAAGACGTTCCTTGGCACCATGTTCGATCTTCCGGTAACTGACCGGCGCGAGGCGTCGCTCGCGGCGACCGCCCTGGGTATCGCGGCGGGATGTCGTATCGTGCGGGTGCATGACGTCAAGGGTTCGGTACGCGTGCGTGACACCATTGCCCGGATCCTCGAGGTGACGTCGTGACCGCGAGGTCGCCGTCGTCGGGACTGATGCGTCGTTGGTCTATGACGCACTTCGAAACGTCGTCAGCGAGATTCTCGGTCACTTGGATCCGGCACTCGCGCTCGAGGATTTCACGGTCAAGGATGTCACGGCGTCGGGTACCGAGTCGGTGGTGGCGCGCATTCTCGAGGCGCTCAACACGCCCGCCTTCCTCGTCGAACGGCGTGTCGTGGTGGTTCGTGACGCGCAGTCCTTGCTCGCCGACGAGGTGAACGCGTCCTGCCTGGATGAACGCTCCCGCCCCACAAACGGTGCTCGTCCTTGCCGTCGTGGGCACGAAAGCCAACAAGCTCGTCAAGGCGTCCTCGACCGTGCACGACGTGAACGTCAGTTCTCGTCCCCAAGACCGCATTGCCTACGTCGTTTCGAAATTCAGTGACTACGGCGTAACCATTGATCGCAATGTCGCCCAGTAGGTCGCTGAACAGCTCGGTGACGACGTCGCGCGCGTGGACTCACTCGCGCGAACCCTGCGTACGATTTACGGCACCGCACCGCTCAATAAAGCTCAGGTCGCGCCGTATTTGGGCGAAGCAGGTGACGTACCTGAATGGGACCCTGACTGACGCCATCGACGCCGGTGACGCCGCCAAAGCCATTAAGGTCGCGCGCCGAATGCTGGATTCGAAAGGTCGTGCGGGTCTGCAGATCGTCAATATGTTGCAACGTCACTATCTGCGGATTGCTCGCCTCGAAGGAAGTGGCGTGGGTGACGAGGACCAAGCGGCCACGTTGTTGGGTATTAATCGTTATCCGGCGGGCAAGGCGTTGCGGGTGGCCCAGCGCATCGGCGCCGAACGCATCACCGCCGCCGTGCACATGATCAGCGTCGCTGACCTCGACTTGAAGGGCGGCGCGGACTACGGTGGCAAGGATCTCAATACGGACCTGGACGTCACCGAACTCACGGTGATCGAAATACTGGTGGCACGCCTCGCTCGTCTGACCCAAGGAGCTCGCCGTCGCTGACGAGTTCTAGGATGCCACTAACTTCTGCATGACTGAACTTCGAAGGAGGCATGATGTTCTTAGAGCCCTCCTTCGCCGTCACTACCGGTACGAACCCTTGAGTGACACGTTCGCAACGTTCCTGGACCAGGCTCGATGGTCATGGGCGAAATCCCGCATTGACGAGTCGAACGTTCCTCAAACTGCGACGCCTCACCCACGCCCAACTGCGCTTGTCCGCGAACAAGACCGCCAATCTGCTGCTCTCACTGGGAGTTGCCAAAGGTGATCGGGTGATGGTGGTGGCGCCCAACTCACCCGAGTGGGTCGAGTTGTTGCTCGCAACGCTACGAATCGGAGCGGTCCTGGTCCCCGTGGATGCGTCGAGTTCTGAAGACCGAGTACAGCGTTTTGCTCGCGAGACCACGCCCAGCGTCTTGTTCACGAGTCGCAGCGTGCAGGTTTCGTGCCACGACGTAAAGCGCTTCTTTCTTGACGAACTCGACGAGTTGACGAGTGCCATGTCCGGTGAGTCACCGAACGTGGACTTGGAACCTTCATTTCCCGCCGTCATCGTGTTCACGTCGGGCACCACGGCGGACCCCAAGGGCGTCGTGTTGAGCCAAGGCAACATCCTTTCGAATGTCGCGGGAATCCTCCAGCGTATTGAAGTTGGTCCGGACTGGCGTTTCCTCTCGGTCCTGCCGCTCTCGCACATGTACGAACTCTCGGCGAGTCTCGCGGCCCTGGCGAACGGCGCATCCATTTATTACGTTGCTCGCGTGACACCGCGCGCCATTGTCGATGCGTTGAACGAGTATTCGATAAACACGATTCTCGCGATTCCTCAGTTGCTTTCGATCATGCTCGAGCGCATACAACACGAGGTCCAAGCTCAGCACAAGACCGCGTTGTTCAACGTCTTGAACCGGATCGCCGATCGGCTTCCCTTCGCCTCACGTCGATATCTATTTTTCAGCGTTCATAAGCAACTGGGCGGGCACTTACGCCTCGTCGTTACCGGTGGCGCACCAATACCTCTTGAAGTTGGTCGAGCGTGGGAACGAATGGGTGTTCGACTCGTTCAAGGCTACGGTCTCACCGAAACGTCACCGATTCTCACCTGCAACTCGCTCGTTGGTCGCAGACTTGACTCGCCCGGTCGAGCACTCGACAACGTGGCGCTGCGTATTGGCGAGGATGGTGAGATTCAAGCGAAGGGGCCGAGCGTCTTTCGAGAGTACTGGCAGAATCAAAGCGCCACTGAACAGGCATTTAGCGAAGACGGATGGTTTCGAACTGGCGACGTGGGGCGTCTGGACAATGGATGGCTCCACATCCAGGGTCGTCTGAAATTCGTCGTCGTTCGAAGCAGCGGGCTCAAGGTGTTCCCCGAAGACATTGAGATTGTCGCGAACGAACAGCGCGACTTAGGGGCGGTGTGTGTTGTCGGCGCCAACGATGATCGAGGCGAGACGGTTGTCGCGGTAGTGCGAACAGATCAGAGTGATGACGCGGTCGAACGTGCCATTTCGAACGTGAACGCGCATCTCGAGTCCTTCCAGCACATCGACTCGTGGCGACGCTGGCCCGGCGAGGATTTTCCGCGCACGCGTCTGTTGAAAATCGATCGACGCCAGGTTCAGGACTGGGTCAATGACGTCGAGACCATGACTTCGGCCCATGAGGCGCCAACCCCGGGTGAGGACCAAGTGACCCACATCATTCGCATGAGCCTGGACGATCCGACGATGGTCGTGCACGAGAACGATCGACTCGATGATCTCGGGTTGGATTCACTTCGCCGTCTCGTGGTCGTTTCGCTCATGGAGGAGCAATTGGGTGCCACAATCTCGGACGAATCAGTCACGTCCGAGACCACGGTCGCCCAATTGCGCGCTCTGGTCGCTGAGACCTCTCCAGGGAATGCGCCAACGCGTGCGCCGCGTTGGACCTACTTTCGTGCAGTTCGCTGGGCGGGCAATTGGACTCGCGATCACCTACTCGCGCGCGCCCTTCGCCACTGGGTGACGCTGCGCGTCGAGGGCGATGAATATTTGAAGGAGCTCCATGGACCGGCGATATTCATCTTTAACCACAGTGACGATTTTGATGGACCAACGGTCTACGAAGCACTCCCACGTCGAATTCGAAGGCGTCTGGCCGTCGCGGCCGCTCAAGATGTCTTGAGTGAACACAAGATCCTCGCGTTTTTCATCCGATTCCTGTTCGCGGGTTTCGGCTTTTCTCGACGAGAGCCATTTCTGCCGAGCCTCGAGTACGTTGCCACGATGATTGATGGTGGATGGAACGTGCTGATTTCTCCCGAAGGTCACATCGACAATTCGGGCGAACTGCAATCCTTCAAGTCAGGGATTGGCCTGCTCGCGGTGAACTTAGGGGCGCCCATCGTTCCCGTGAAGACCATTGGACTCACGGGCACGGTGCCGCTGCACTCCAAATGGCCCAAGAAGCGCAGCGACGTGACCGTGAGGATCGGAGTCCCTCGAACCTTCAGGGCCAACGAGAACTACGAGGACGTCACCGACGAGTTGCACGCAACCATGCAGGCCCTTTGAAAGGTGCGCAACTCGTTTCCATCAGTTAAGGGCCGCCCTGGGCGCTCGAGCGCCTCGAGAACGTTGATGAAAGAACCTGCGACTGATGTCGCGCTGAGCACTCGTCGTATCACGACGGTGTTGTTCCTCGGCGCGTTAGCGGCGGGTTTCGCCGAATTCGGTGCGACGACATCGCTCAATGACGTCGCTCACCATTTTGGTCACCTCGCGGCGTCGAACACCTTGCGAAGCGTCGTAGGGCTCTCGGGATCATCACTCGGTCTCGGACTGGCGGCGTATCGAGTGTCCTCCCTCGGCGCTCTTCCCCTCGCCTCACTCGCCGATCGATGGGGCCGGACCCGTGTTCTTCGAAGGACCCTCGTGCTCGGACTTCTCGTCACCGCGGTAGCGGCCCTGAGCCCGAGCTATTGGTTCTTTGTCGCGTGCTTCGCCCTCGCTCGTCCGTTGCTGAGCGTCGCCAACACGCTCATTCAGATCATCACCGTCGAACTCGCCAACACGAGCGTGCGAGTCCAACGCATTGCAATCATGGCCGCGGGACTGGGCATTGGTTCTGGTCTCTCGGCGCTCGTGCACGGTGCGGTGCGCGGACCTGATTCTTTTCGTTGGCTCTTCGCACTCGCACTCGTGCCCGTTGTCGCGATCGTGCCACTTCTCCGTTCGATTCCCGAGCCCCCAACGAGGGCGAGCGAAGTTCGTCTGGCACACCTGGGACTCGTGCCACGAGATGCGAGAGGGCGACTCGCAGTGGTCGCGGCGGTCGCCTTTCTCATTGGCGTGGTGACCGGACCCGCCGGAGGTTTCACCTTTGTCTACAGCGAGGGGATTCTCAAGATGCGACCCGCCAGCGTCTCGCTGGTGGTTGTTTTGAGCGGGGTGGCGGGATTAGTGGGCCTGTTCGCCAGTCGGCGCTTCGCGCGAACGCTCGGCCGTCGTTGGACAGTGGCGGGTGGTGTTGTTTTGACCTCCGCCGCCTCGATCTACGCCTACAGCGGAGGAAAGACCAGCTTCGCGCTGGGCTACGTACTCGGCGTTGGGGCGGGTGGTCTGTTGTCACCCGCGATGACCGCACTCAGCACCGAGATCTTCGCGCATCGCTTTCGCGCAACGGCGGCGGGCTGGATCACCGTGGCGGGCGTACTCGGAGCGATTCTGGGACTGGGCGTCTTTGGATGGATAGGAGACGCCGTGCATACTTCAAGTGTCACGGGACTTCGCGTCCCCGCTCTGGCGACGTTCGTGCCCCTGTTGCCGCTCTTGTTGCTACTCGCCCTCGTTCCTGAGAGCAAAGCGTTCGAACTTACCTAGGCGTTGTTTCGAAGCGTCGCGATGCGGTGCATCAATCCGCTCTTCTTGTTGGCTGCCTGATTCTTGTGGATGACGCCCTTCGCGGCGGCCTTGTCGATGCGCTTGATCGCAGCGCGCAGCGCGGTCTCTTCGTTCTCGGTGCCCACGGCGGCGACCGCGTTCTTGGTGCGGGTTCGCACCTCGGACTTGACGGCCTTGTTGCGCTCGCGAGCGACCTCGTTCTGCTTGTTACGCTTGATTTGGCTCTTGATGTTTGCCACGAAAAACCTCGATATCGGGCGCGGAAACGCTCCGCGGGCTGCATAAGGCTAGCAGGGAGCGTGTTTCGCTCACCACTTTGACTCTCCCTAACGCGTGACGGGTAGCCTTTCTACACCGTGGCCACTCCTCTCATCACCGTCGAGACCAGCAAAATTCGTAATTTTTCTATCATTTCTCACGTCGATCACGGCAAGTCCACGCTGTCGGACCGCATCCTCGAGATCACGGGGGCGGTGGACGCTCGCCTGATGCGCGCTCAGTACCTCGATTCCATGGACATCGAGCGCGAGCGCGGCATCACCATCAAGGCCCAGAACGTGCGCGTGCACTACGCCGGGCACATCTTGCAACTCATCGACACTCCGGGTCACGTGGACTTTGGCTACGAGGTCTCGCGATCGCTCGCGGCGTGCGAGGGGGCGGTCTTGCTCGTCGACGCGAGCCAGGGTATTCAAGCCCAGACGCTCGCGAACTGCTACCAGGCCCTCGAGCACAATCTCGAGATCGTGGCCGTCCTTAACAAGATCGATCTTCCCGCCGCCGATCCGGATCGTTGCAAGGAAGAACTCGAACGCGTGCTCGGACTTCCCGCCAGTGATGTTTTATCCATTTCTGCGAAGACCGGCGAGGGCATCGACGAACTGCTGATGGCAATCATCGAGCGCATTCCGGCCCCGACGGGCGATCCAGGCGCCGCTCTTCGCGCGCTGGTCTTTGACTCCTCCTACGACCAGTATCGCGGGGTCATCAGTTCGATCCGCGTCATGGACGGTACCTTGCACGACGACGTGAAGATCCGCATGATGCAGGCCAAAGAGAACCACGACATCGAAGAGATCGGTATTCGCACGCCCGACATGGTGAAGGTACGCCAGCTCGGTCCGGGTGAGGTGGGTTACATTGTTGCGGGCATCAAGGACGTGAGCGGAGCGCGCTCGGGTGAGACCATCACCGAAGCCCAACGTCCCGCGTCGACGGCCCTCGATGGCTACCTCGATCCCAAGCCCATGGTCTTTTGTGGCATCTATCCCATCGACGGCGACGACCTCGCGGATCTGCGTGACTCCCTGGATAAGTTGAAACTGAATGACGCCTCGATCACCTACGAACCCGAGTCGAGTCACGCGCTCGGATTCGGGTTTCGCTGTGGCTTCTTGGGCTTGTTGCACATGGAGATCGTGCGCGAACGCCTGGAACGCGAATTCAACCTCGACCTCATCGCGACCGCGCCGTCGGTCGCGTACCGGGCCTATCTGAGTGACGGCAGTGAAGTGAAGATCGACAACCCGACCGACCTGCCTGACCCGAGTCGACTCGACCACATTGACGAGCCGATGCTCACGATCTCGATTCTCACGCCGGCCGAGTACCTGGGAACCGTGATGGACCTGTGCCAGTCGCGTCGCGCCGAGATGATCAAGATGGACTATCTCTCCACCGAGCGAGTCGAACTGCGCTATTCGATCCCGCTCGCCGAAGTGGTCATCGACTTCTTTGACGCACTGAAGAGTCGCACCAAGGGTTACGCCAGTCTCGACTACGAACCGAGCGGCTACGTCACATCAAACCTGGTGCGCGTAGACCTCTTGATCAATCACGAACCCGTGGACGCGTTCTCAACGATCGTGCACCGCTCGAACGCCGATTACTACGGGCGAAAAATGGCCGAACGGTTGAAGGAATTGATACCTCGCCAGATGTTCGACGTGCCCATCCAAGCAGCGGTTGGTGGGCGGGTGATCGCTCGAGAGACCGTCAAGGCCCGTCGCAAGGACGTGCTCGCGAAGTGTTACGGGGGTGACATCACCCGCAAGCGCAAGCTGCTCGAAAAGCAAAAAGAGGGGAAGAAACGAATGAAGAATCTCGGTCGCGTCGAAGTCCCTCAGGAAGCCTTCGTCGCGGCGCTGAAACTCGAGGACTGATTCAGTCGCCGGTCTCGCCGTCGATGCACTCGCGAAGTAGATCGGCGTGCCCGCAGTGGCGCGCGTACTCCTCGATCATGTGGATCAGAATCCAACGCAGGCTGACTCGGCGCTCTTGGTAACCACGCTGGGCGAGCGTGTCGAGGTCGCTCGCCGTCACGACGTCGCGAGAACGCTCGCACGCGCCGAGGAATAAGGTCTCGACCTCCGCGACGGTCCTACTCGAAAGTTCGTGAAAGTCTGCGTCGGCATCATCGGGCGAGGAATAGGCACCGTCGCCGTCGCGACCCGAGAAAACGTAGTCGAACCAATACGTCTCGACGTCAGTCATGTGGCGCACCATACCGAGCAGGCTTAAGCCCGAGGGCGGCACCGCGAGACGCTTCAGTTGTTCGTCGCTCAATCCGACGCACTTGACGAGCAACGTGGAGCGGTAGTAGTCGAGAAAGGAGTTGAGCAGCACCCGCTCGGTCCCACTGTCGGGCGGTTCGACGCGAGTGACGTTTTGCACGGGCGAATACTAGTGGGGGTCGTTGGCGGGAAGGCTCATGGCGAGCCATCGTCCGTGTGGGTGGGCCCAACCCCAGTGTGCGGGCACGCCACCTTGTTCACAGACAACGACCTGGGTACCACCGGCGTGAGGCGACGTCGCCGCGTAGGTCGGTGGATCCAGGGCCTTCACGCTCCAGGGGTGTTCGAAGTAGACCCAGATCGCGCGCGCGGCCACGTGCGCCAACATGATCTCGCGCCAACGCCTCTGGTCCACGTCGCTGAAGTACGCCACCGCCCACGAGTGAAATACCACCGGCGTCGCGTCGAGCGAGCACATGGAAAGGGCTTCGTCAATTCGCTCGAGCGCCGAACCCTGCAAGCGAATCGCGCGCGGCCACGAGTTCAGTTCGTCGAGCACGCGCTCGAAGCGGGCATTGCGTTCGGGCTGCTCGGGCCACAGGCACGCGCGCAACCATAAGACATCGTCGGGATTGCGAGGGTCGAGGGGATTGAGGTCGATACCGATTCGTTGGTGGATTCGAGGCAGATCGTCTCGGGGCACGTTCTCGTTGACGTCGTGCATCGCCAGATTGATTCCGTCGCCACCCTCTTCGTTCACCCGGTACATGTCGGGATAGAGGTTGAGCCCCATGGACGTACCCACGTCGATGAGGTGGATGTCGTTCACGCCTCGTTGATGCAGGGCTCGAAGCACCGAGGCGAGCACCGCACTTCGACCCGGTTCATTGGTCTGGGTGGAACGGTGCAGCTGGTCTCGCACGAGTTCGGGTCGAGCCTCGAGAGCGCGCACCACCTCGCGCGCGAAATCCTCGGGTTCACGCTTCGAGACGTTGGCGTAGAGCGGTGCGAGCACGTCGTCACCAAGGAGCGCGTGATAGTGCAGTGCGGCAAGCACCAACATGGGATTGCGCTGTTCGGCGCGCACTTCACCCAAGAGCTCACAAGCCACGCGAGAATCGCCCAGGGCGTCTACGAGAGCGGCGTAGCGCGGCAGTCGCTCACGGTCCTCAGGTGCTAGTGACAACCGGTAATAGGTCGCGGCGTCGAAATCACTATCGCTCACGGGTTCACCCTAGAAGCACGCCCGGTGCGAACCACCGTTAGCACTCGGTAGAATCGAGTGCTAGCAAGGAGGGGCATGGCCCGCAAGAGCCCACAACCGCGAGAAACGCTCAGTGACCTCGACGCGCGCAAGGCCTCCATTCTCGAGGCGGTGGTCGCTGAGCACATCGACACCGCCCTGCCCGTCGGATCCTCCTCGGTCGCTCACAGTGCCGACGTCAAAGTCTCGCCCGCCACGGTGCGCACCGAGATGGTCGCGCTCGAACGAGAAGGCTACCTCGCCCAACCTCACACGTCAGCGGGGCGCATCCCCACCGACAAGGGGTACCGGTACTTCGTTGATCATCTGAAGTCGGGCGTGATGAGTTCGGCCCAACAGCACCAGGTGAGTGAGTTCTTCGCCAACGTGCGTGGTGAAGTCGAGGACGTCCTCGAACAAACCTCGACGCTGCTCAGTCGCCTGACGAACTACACCTCGGTGGTGGTGGGTTCGGGTCACAGCCACGCCTCGATCTTGAGTGTGCAACTCGTGAGCATGGACGCTCGCCACCAACTCCTGGTGACGGTCTTTTCTGACGGAGCCGTTTTGAAGCACAGCGTGCACAGCGACTTTGAAGCGACGTACGAAGAGGTGAGTGAAGCGTCCAGGCAACTGAACGCGCTCTTGCTCGCCACCACCCTCGAGAACCGAGTCCAGGTGCCCTCACGCGATGACCACATCGCGACACTCGTGCGAGAATCGGTGAGCGTGCTGCACGCCCAACAACCCACGTCCGACGGCGACCAGGTTCATATCGGGGGATCGTCGCGCGTGGCCGAGGTCTTTGACGGTGTCGAAACCGTGCGAAAGGTCCTCAGCATCCTCGAGCAAGAACTGCTCGTCGTGACCCTGGTCCAGGACATTTTGGATCAGGGCCTGTCAGTCGCCATTGGTTCTGAGCACGGGTACGAGCCGTTGTCCTCGTGCGCGGTGATCGTTGCGCCGGTCACGATCGACGGCGAATCGGCGGGCGCGGTGGGAGTACTCGGTCCCACCCGTATGAAGTACCGCGAAGCGCTGGCGGCAGCGGGCGTGGTGTCTCAACACCTGGCGCGACACTTCGCTGGAGAGGACGACCTTGCCCAACACTGATCTCTACGAAGTGCTCGAGGTCGACGCCAACGTCTCGGCGGAGGATTTGAAGAAGGCGTACCGGCGACTCGCGCGCCAGTACCACCCCGATGCGAACCCCGGGGACCCGAGCGCCGAAGCGCGTTTCAAGGAAGTGTCCCAGGCCTACGAGATACTCTCTGATCCCGAGCGGCGGGCGAATTACGACCGATTTGGCTCGGACGCGGGTGCGGGCAATCCGTTTGGGACGGGCTCGGTCCAGGACATCTTCGACATGTTCTTTGGCGGTATGGGACAGCGTCCCCAGCACCGGCGTGGTCCCCAGCCCGGTCCCGACGCCGAGATCTCGGTATCGATCACCCTCGACGACGCCGCCTTTGGCGCCACGCACGAAATCAACGTCACCCTCGCGCAACGATGTGAGACGTGTGGGGGCAACGGATGTGCACCCGGTACCTCACCGGTGACGTGCGTGGAATGCGCGGGACTGGGTGAAGTGCGTCGTGTTCGTAATTCGATACTCGGTCAGATGGTCACGTCGACGCCGTGTTCACGGTGCCAAGGCACGGGTTCACGCATTGAGACGCCGTGTGAGGCGTGTCGCGGCGAAGGGCGAAAGAATGCCTCGAGTACCCTCACGATACAAATCCCCGCCGGAGTCGAGGACGGATCGACGATGCGTCTGGCCGATCGGGGACCAGCGGGTCTTCGCGGCGGACCCAACGGCCGTCTCTTCGTGCATCTTCACGTGGAACCCGACGAACGTTTCGAACGTCACGGCGATGATTTGCATCACGAAGCGCACATTGCCTTCACCCAAGCGGTGCTCGGCGCGAGCATCGAAGTTCCGACGTTGCGCGGTTCGACGACTATTGAGATTCCCGCGGGCAGTGCCAACGGCACCGTGCAACGCATAAAGCATGAAGGCGTCGAGCACCTACACGGGCGAGGTCGCGGCGACCTCTTTGTGCATCTGGTCGTCGACGTGCCCGTTGAGCTCGACGACACGTCGCGAGAGCTCTTGCACGAACTCGCCGAACACCGAGGCGAGCCAGTACACGAGCATGCGGGCGGAATCTTTTCGCGTAAGCGCGGTGCCAAGCGTTGACGTTCGAACTATGGTCGCGTCGCGTCGGAGCGTTGAGCCAGTGTCGCGTGACCAACGTTCACGAGCCCGAGCTGACGAGTGAGGATGAGCATCACCTTCGTCGGGTTCTGCGCGCCAGCGAGGAAGAGGAGATCGTGGTCACCGACGGTAAGGGTTCGTGGTCGATCGCCCGACTGAGCACCAACGCAGTGGAGCGACTGACGCCCGTGATGTTCGATCCACCACCTGGTGCAACCACTTTGTACATGGTGCCCCTCAAAGGGGATCGGAGCGAATGGGTGGTCGCCAAGGCGACCGAGCTCGGGCTCGCTCGAATCGTGCCGCTGCTCAGTGAACATCAGATTGTGAAGTTCAAGGGCGAGGTTCGCGCCAAGATCTTGCGACGTTGGCGACGGATCGCCGACGAGAGCGCGGGACAATGTCGGCGCACGCACGATCTCATCATCGATGAGCCGGTGGCCGTGGCGGACGTGCCCAATGACGTCGCCGTCGCGGAATTTGACGGTTCGGGTGATTGGAACGGTGTGCGCAGCGTCGCCGTTGGTCCCGAAGGTGGCTGGGCGCCGCGTGAATGGTCGAGTTCACGACGTTTCGTTTCGCTCGGGCCAACGGTCTTGCGCGCCGAGACCGCAGGGGTGGTTGCCGCGTCCATTGTGGCCTTTAGTGCGGGGGCGTGGGGATTTACCGCGGGGACCGGTAGGAATGGGTAATGATGAGAGCATTACATGAGTGATTGCCTGTTTTGTAAAATTGTCGCCGGGGAGATCCCCTCTAGTGCCGTTGCCCAAAGTGATACGGCCTACGCGTTTCGAGACCTCATGCCTCAGGCACCCGTGCACGTGTTAGTCGTTCCCAAAGAGCACATAACGAGCGCGGACCACATTGCGTCGAGTCACGGAGGAATCGTCGATGACTTGGTCATGCTCGCCCAACGCGTCACCGAGATCGAGGGGATCCGCGAGAGTGGGTACCGCTTGGTGATGAACGTGGGCGTCGACGGCAATATGACCGTTCCCCACTTGCATCTTCACGTGCTTGGCGGAAGGCGAATGGAGTGGCCCCCCGGATGACCTTTGATGCCTCGGCCACTGAGGCCCTGACGGCGACCACCTTCGTTCCGAACACACATTTGATGTCGGGTCTTCTTGGACCACGCGACGAACATCTGCGCGTGGTGGAGCGATCGTTCCCCGACTCCAAGATCAGAGTTCAGGGCAACCAGAATCTCCGTTGCGGGGCCGGACGCCGCGAAGGTACTTCGGCTCTTTGATGAGCTCGTCTTGGTCCTCGAGTCCGGACAGGCTCTCGATCCCACGAAGATCGCTCGCACCATCGATATGGTCGCTGACGACCTTCGCCCGAGTGAAGTACTGCGTCACGAGGTCGTGCGTGGAGCCAAGGGCAAGGCCATCCGACCTTCCACGGCGGGACAAAAGCGCTACACCGACGCCATCGATTCATCAATCATCACCTTTGGCATCGGTCCCGCGGGTACCGGAAAGAGTTACCTCGCCGTTGCGGCCGCCGTACAGGCGTTGCACCGTCGCCAGATTCAACGCATTGTCTTGACGCGACCAGCCGTTGAGGCGGGTGAGCACCTGGGATTCCTGCCCGGTGACTTGATGGCGAAGGTAGACCCGTATCTACGTCCGCTCTACGACGCGCTTTATGACATGGTCGGTCCCGACGGCGCGCAGCGCCTCATCGCGAACGGGACCATTGAGGTAGCGCCGCTCGCTTTCATGCGAGGAAGGACACTCAACGACTCGTTCATCATCCTTGACGAAGCTCAAAACACGACACCCGAGCAGATGAAGATGTTCCTCACGCGCATTGGCTTCAATTCCAAAGCGGTCGTAACGGGTGACGTCACCCAAGTGGACCTCAACGGAAAGCACAGCGGTCTGTTGCACATCGAGAAGATCCTCTGGAACGTCGAAGGGATCAGTTTCGTGCACTTGGGAGCCAAGGACGTCGTGCGTCATCGCATCGTGGCGGACATCGTTGCGGCCTACGAAAGACAGTCGTGAGCATCGACATCTACGCGGCGGACGAACAGCACGACCACCCGATCGACCTCGAACGTTGGATCAGTCTCGCCAACGGTTCCTTGATTGACGAAGGTGTGCGCGGACTTTGCGAAGTCTCGCTGATTTTCTCGGACGAGATGACGATCGCCGCGCTGAATCAGCAGTTCATGGGAAAAGAAGGTCCGACCGACGTCTTGAGTTTTCCCATCGAAGGCGAGCCCGAACCGACGGGGCGGGTGCCTGACGCGGGAGGTTCGGGTCCCGGCGAGCCACCGCTGCCCGAGATACCTACGCTCATTGGCGATATCGTGATATGTCCATCGATCGCTGCTCGCAACGCGATTGAGCACGAGTGCTCGTTTGACGACGAGGTCGCGCTGCTCGTGGTGCACGGAGTACTTCATCTACTCGGTTGGGACCACGCCGTTGACGAAGAGGCCGAACGGATGGAAGCGCGCGAACGTGAACTGCTCGCTCGCCACTACGTGAAGAGCTCGTCGTGATCGCCACGGCCTGGAGTGCGAGCGACACCTATCTATCGCTCACTGTGTTCGTCTTGCTGGTCCTGTCGGGCTTTTTCGCGCTGGCTGAGACGTCGCTCGTTCGCATGAACAAGTCCAGAGCGCGCTCGTTGAAAGAACAACATCGACGCGGTTCGCGCGCTCTCGTCGTGCTCGCTGAGACCCCCCAGAAGTTCTTGAACCCTCTTCTGCTCCTGGTGCTGATTTGTCAACTCGTGTCGGCAACGATGGTGGGAGTCTTGACTGATCGACTCTTTGGCGCCGCGGGACTTTTCATTGGCATCGTGGGAGAAGTCGTTGTCATCTTCGTCTTCTTTGAGGCAATACCGAAGAACTACGCCGTCCAACACCCTGACAACGCGGCGCTTACTACCGCTCCGGTCGTTGGAGCGCTGCTGAAGTTCTGGCCAATCAAATGGTTGTCGGCGGTTCTGCTTTTGGTCGCACAGTGGGTCATTCGTATTCTCGGCCTCGAAGGACAGACCCAACGGATGACGGAGTCCGAAGTTCTGGCGATGGCTGACGTCGCCGAAGAAGACGACGCGATTGCGTCTGAGGAACGCAATTTCATTCATTCAGTCATTGAATTCGGTGACACCATCGTGCGCGAGGTCATGGTGCCTCGCATCGATATGGTTGACATCAAAGACACGGCCAGCGTGCTCGAAGGCCTCGATCTCGCGGTGGCGACGGGACGTTCGCGTATACCGGTGCTCGGTGAAGGCCCCGACGACGTGGTGGGCATAGTCAACCTTCGCCACCTCGCGGGACTTCTCGCGCAAGGACGAGGCGGTGAAGCGCTGCGCGATCACATGGGCGAGCCTCGATTCGTGCCCGAAACCAAGAAGGTGGCGTCGCTGTTAACCGAAGTTCGTGACGGCAAGAGCCATTTGTTCATCGTGATTGACGAATACGGTGGAACCGCGGGACTGGTCACGCTCGAAGACGTCCTCGAAGAACTCGTCGGGGAGATCACCGACGAGTCCGATCCGACCTTGAGTGATGAACAACAGACGATCGAAGCGGGCATTGTCTTGAGCGGAAGGCTCAACATCGATGACGCGAACGAAGAATACGACTTATCGCTCCCCAAGGATGGCTGGGACACGGTGGGCGGACTTGTCTTGGACCTCGCGGGAGGTGTGCCGTCGGTGGGCGACGTTCTCTCGACCCAGCACTATCACGTGACGGTCGTGCGCATGGACGGTCGGCGCGTCGAAGAAGTCCTCGTGGAGCCGGTGGCGGAGAGTTTGTGACTCGCTCGGGATTCGCGGCGATCATTGGCCGCCCCAACGTCGGAAAATCGACGTTGTTGAACCAGATCATCGGAACCAAAGTCTCGATCACCTCGTCGAGTCCGAACACAACACGAAGCACCGTGCGTGGCATTCTCACCGATGACCAAGTGCAGGTGATCTTTGTTGACACCCCAGGTATCCACCGACCCAAGACGACGCTCGGTGGTCGTCTCAATAACATGGCGCGCGCCGCAACTGACGGCGTAGACGTGATACTTGCCCTCATCGAAGCGGGAAAACCCATTGGCCCTGGAGATCGCAACGTGATTACGACGATGCTCGAGAATTCGAAGAATCCCCGCGGACCAGTGCCGTGCGTCGTGGTGAACAAGATGGACCGGTCCTCTCGCGATGCGGTGGCGGCCCAGTTGATGGCCGCTCACGAGGCAGTCCTCGCCCTCGCGCGAGAGAACTCACTCGAAGAGGTTGCCAGCCGGGTCGAGTATTTCCCGGTATCGGCCAAGACCGGTGAGGGCAGTGACGAACTTGTGGCGTTCGTGCAACGTGCGATGCCTGAGTCCCCGTTCCTCTTCGACGCCGATGAGGTTTCCGACGTTCCCGAAGCGACCTGGATCGCCGAACTGGTTCGCGAGCAACTCGTGCGCAAGACCAAGCAGGAACTCCCTCACTCAATCCATTGTCGAGTCAGCGAATTCGAGTGGCCCCACGTCACGGTCGAGATTCTGGTGGAGCGCGAGAGTCAAAAGGGCATGGTCATTGGCAAGGGCGGCCAACTACTGAAGGACGTCGGCATCGCGGCTCGCCGCCAATTGCCCGAGGGTTGCTACTTGGAATTGAAAGTGTCGGTCGAACCGGGTTGGCAGAAACGCGATGACATCTTGGACCGATTCGGTTATTGAGCGTCGCGCAATTCCTTTAAGAAGGTGTGGACGACGTTCTTGTCTCGGGTTCGTTTCATGGGTGGGAGCTTTTTAAAGAGCGAAGTCCGGTAACTGGACTCGGCGAGGCGAGTGTCAAGAACGGCAACGACTCCTCGGTCCGTCTTGTTGCGGATTAAGCGACCAACACCCTGGGCGAGCAGCATCGCCGCTCGTGGAAGGTCGACCTCGTAGAAAGGTTTCGACGACCTCGCACGACGTGCCTCAGCGAGTGGATCGTTCGGCACGGCGAAGGGCAGTCGGTCAATCGTGACCAAACTGAGCGAATGTCCTGGCACATCAATACCCTGCCAAAAACTCGTGACGGCGAACAAACTCGCCTCCGCGTCGCCACGAAATTGCTCGATGATGCGCTGGCGCGAGAGGGTGCCTTGGACGAGGACCGGCGTCTCGAGTCGAGGTCCTACCGCGTCGGCTACCCGATTCATTACCGAACGATTGGTGAACAGTGCGAGGGTTCGGCCACCGGCGGCACTGATGAGTTCGACGAGTTCTTCGATGATCGCCGCCTCGGCGGCGTCATCGTTACGCGAGGGGAATCCTTCAGGAACGTAGAGCAATGAATGATTCTGGTAGTCGAAGGGGCTGTCGAAGTGCTCGCTGGTGGCCAGTCCATCGAGACCGAGATTCCTCGCGAGATTGTCGGGAATGGTCGCGCTGGTGAGGAGCGCGGTCACGTTTCCCCACAGGTCCTCTCGGAGTCGCGGTGCGACGTCGACGAGTGACACCTCGACGTCGACTTCACGGTCGCGTTTGGCGAGATACAACAACTCTCCATCGCGTAATTTGCTAATGCGTTCCAGGTCATTGGCGAGGTGGATCGCGGGACCGAGGGCGCGGATCTTTCTTGCCTCGGCGTCGGCGCCATTGGTTTCGTGGACGCGCAGTCCTTCGAGGATGCGCGTGACGAGTTCACTCGCTCGATCGAGCTCGCGCCGAGCATCTTCGCTTAAACCCGTGAGCGAACCGTCGTCGAACTGGATCTGCAGGACCGAGGCGAATCGATCCGCGCAGTTGGCGAGATCGAGGGTCGATTCGTTGAAGTCTGCTCCGAGCAGTGAACGCGCGACGCCGGCGAGCGCACGCAGGCGTCCGGGACTGAGCGAGGTGCCAAGCAGTGCAGCGAAAATGTCCAAGATCTCGTGCGCTTCGTCAAACACGACGAACTCGTGTGCGGGTAAGAGCATCGAACCCGAGGCAAGATGGGCCGCGTAGAGGTGGGTGTTGACGATGAGCAGAGAACTCTCGGCAGCTCGGTCCTTGGCCAGTTCGGCGAAACACGTAGCCCCCTGGGGGCACTGCGTACGGCCTAGACACTCTTGAGGAGTCACCGAGAGGCCGCGCCACGCACGATGATCGATCTCGAAAGGGACCTCGTCGCGATCGCCGGTGTCGGTCTCGTTAGACCATTGCAAAATACGTCGCATCTGTTCGGCGACGCCGCTCGGGACTTCGCTCCCGTCGTCGAAACTCATCTGTCCCGCTCCACCCACCGCTTCGGCTCGGTTTCGACAGAGGTAATTGTTCTTGCCCTTTAGGACCGCGATACGCGAATTCGTGTGTGCGCTTACCGTCGGTGCGTCCTTCGAAGCCAATTGGTCCTGCAGATTCTTGGTGGCGGTCGCGATGACGACCCGTTCGCCGGTCATCGCGGCAGGAACAAGATACGCCAGTGACTTGCCAACACCGGTGCCCGCTTCGATGATTCGATGTTCACGACGTGAGAATCCTTCGGCGACCGAACGAACCATGAGATGTTGTCCCTCTCGGTCCTCGCCTCCACCGGGCAGGTCACGGGTGATCAGCGTGAGCAGCTCTAAGGCGCGCTGTGCGTCGATGGTGATGACGTCGTTGTCTAGTTGGATACCGACGTCAATGTCGACCTCTACGTCGAGCGTGGGCTCGTCGGGGTCGAATGAATCCACGCGTTGACCTTAGAGGTTGGCGACGGGATGATTCGCCAGGGGAAAGACTAGGTTTTGTTCGTGCCAGACCCGCGTCCCGTCCCCGTGCCAACATCCATTGACGCTCGCACGGTTCCCCAGCACATCGCGGTGGTGATGGATGGCAACGGTCGGTGGGCGGAGCGACGAGGACTCCCAAACCGAAGGTCACGGTGCAGGTCGGAGAAGGCACTGGTCGACACGACCTATGGTGCGCTCTCGCTCGGGGTGAAGGCTCTGACCGTCTACGCGTTCTCGACAGAGAATTGGCGCCGACCCGTTGACGAAGTTCGTTACTTGATGAACTTCAACGGAGACTCTTGCATCGACACAAGCTTGACCTCCACGAACAAGGCGTGCGCATCACGTTCTCGGGACGCAAGGATTGGCGGGTACAAAGAAGAGGGTCTTGGCTGACATGGATGACGCGGAGCAACTCACGCGCAAGAACAAGGCGATGACGCTTAACATCGCCTTCAATTACGGCGGTCGCGC
>CAWICL010000079.1:0-13993 GCA_963834545.1 uncultured Acidimicrobiaceae bacterium
TTTTTTTTTTTTTGCCTGCTTGCTTTGGTTCAGTTCGTGTGCTAGTGAGTTCGTCGGTCGAGGACGCCGGCCGGTGTGATCATGCAGCGCACCGTAGAGCGCCTGTGCTTCGGGCAGCGCAATGGACAGGCTGAGGTGACGAAACGGTGCTTCGCTCTCCATCAAGTGCACCTGAGGCGAGGCATTCCTAAGAGAAATGTCACGGACTCAACCTTCATCACCCGATAGGGCGTCGTCGTGTCGGGTTCTTCGTTCACCTCGGGGGTGATTTCGGCGTCGCTCATCATCGAAAGACTAATTGGCACGCCAACGAGACACCGAAAGCACAAGTCCACGGGCGGCGTAAAACACCAGGGCCGCCGATCCTCCGTAACTGAGGAAGGGCAGAGGGATTCCGGTCACCGGCATGATTCCCATGGTCATCCCGATGTTCTCGAAGCAGCTGAACGCGAAGAAGATGAAGATCCCCAAGCACAACAGGCGCCCCATCGTGTCCTTCGCGTTTCGACCAATCATGAACATCCGAAAGGCAATGAAGGCCAACAGCACGATGATGAACACCGAACCAATGAAGCCCAACTGTTCGCCAATCGCCGTGAAAATGAAGTCCGTACGCTGCTCGGGAACATACCCGAGCACGGTCTGGAGACCGTGGAACAGGCCCGCCCCGTGCACGCCGCCTGAACCAATGGCGGATTTGGCGTTGTTCACCTCATAGAGCAGTGGCGCCAAATTGGGATTTGTCGAATTCTGATTGAGAAACGACCAAAAACGGTCGACCTGGTACTTCTTTAACAAATCAAGGTACACCGACGCCACGAGTCCCAGGATCCAACGATCGCGAGAAATGTCATGAATCGTGGCGGCACGCCCGCGACGACCATCATCGCCGCCACGCACAACACAATGATTGTTGACGTCCCGAGGTCGGGTTGCTTCACGATGAGCGCGAGGGGCACCGCCGACATCACCAAAAGACGCATGACGTCGTACATGGTCAGTCCCTCGGGCCGTCGAGCACAGAAGGTCGCTATGGCCAAGATGATTGCCAACACGCAAAACTCACTTGGCTGGATCTGCACGAAGCCCAAGTTGAACCATCGTTGCGCACCGAGCGCGCTCTGGCCAACGACAAACACGCCCGCGAGACCAAGGAGTGAACAGACGTAAAACGGCGTCGCCGCGATCTCGAATCGCCGGTAGTCGAATCTCGAAATCAACACCATCGTCGCGATGCCGACGACAACGAAGATCCCCTGTCGCTCGAGGTAGTAATGCGGATTGTCGCCCGCGTTCACGAGTGCTTCACGCGTCGCGCTGTAGATCATGCCAACGCCAATAAGTCCGATCGCGACGAGTGCCGCGGCGAGGCTGTAGTCGAGTGAATCGCCCCCCGGTCGAAGACGAGTGGTCCTCGCACTCAGCGTGTCGGTCACGTTATTGCCTCAAGAAGCTTCTTCGCGTCGAGATCGACGCCCCACCACCACTGCATCTGCAGCGATGCTTGATAGGCCAACATCGCCAGACCGTTCATCGTGCGACAACCGCTTGCATCGTGAAGGGCGCGCCACTCAGAAAGGCGCGGCTCGTAGGTGATATCCACGGCAATGGTCTCGGACGTCACACCCTGATTGACCGCAGCTTGGGACGTCCTCGCGTGCTCGGGCAAGGTGTTGATGATCAAGTCAATGGGCCGGTACTGCAGCATGTGGCCAAAGACGTTCGTGTAACGACGGGCGAAGCCCTCGACCTTCTCTTCATTGCGTGCGTGCACCGTGATCGAGTGCGCCTGCGCGTGCACGAGCGCATCAATGATGCCGCTCGCGGCGCCACCAGATCCAAGTACCACCACGTGAAGATTCTCGACGACGACTCCGAACCTGGCTCGCAGTGCGTCAAGGAAACCCTGCCCATCAACATTGGCTCCGTGTATCGACCCGTCTCGAACGAGCAATGAATTCACGACGCCGGTGCGCGTAGCGACATCGTCGAGGGTCGCGCAGTACTTGGCCGCGAGCTCTTTCAGGGGCATCGTGATTGAAAGCGCGTCGAACTCCTTGCCCATGAGCTTCTTCAACTTCTTCGCGTCGTCGCCACCCAGATCGATTCGCCGCGACGTTCCCTTCAAGCCCGCCATCGCCAGTCCCGCCTCGTGCAACGTGGGAGTGAGCGAATGCTCAATAGGAGATCCCGCTACGCCGAGTCGCCATTTCATGAAAGTCCCCTTGAGGCGGCCAACTGTTCTTCAGCGAGTTGCTGGGCGAACGTGGTGGAAAACGCCTCATCACCATTCTTGTCGATGACTTCAAAATACAGCCACGGTCCCTTGGGAGCGTGCAGCATCGCGTCAAGGGAGTACTTCGAAACCGTACAAATGGGCGTTGGCGTCAGTCCCGCGTTGAGATAGGTGTTGTAGGGCGTCGGGGTCTCGAGCATGGCGTGGGTGACCGTTCCGCCGTCTTGGTTGAAGTAGTAGAGCACCGTTGAGTCCATTTGCAAGGGTCCCCCACGCGCGAGACGGTTATAGATCACCGTCGCGACCTTGGGCATGTTGCTCGGGTAATACCCCTCTTTTTCGACGATGGAGGCACCGATGATGATCTGGTAGGCATTCAATCCGTTGACGGAGGTACTCGAGCTCAAGCCCACCCGCTTGGCGAGCGAGGTGAAGGACGACGTCATCGCGTGAAGGAGCTGTTCGGGGGTCTCACCGGCGCTAAGAACGTAGTCACCGGGCCCCACGAGGCCCTCGAGTGAACCTCGAGAACCGTAGACGCTCGCCGCAGCCACCGACGCCTCGTCCTTCACGAACGTGTCGGCGAAACTGTTCGACGTGTGATTGGCCACCTCGAGTGCGATCTCGTGCAGCGTATAGCCCGAGGGAACACTGATGACGTTGGGTAAATGACCCAAGATCGATCGAAGTGACGAGAAGGACGCGCCTTGGCGCATTCCGTAGGTACCTGGTACTACCGATGGCGATCCGAAGAGTTCGAGGTCGAGACGAAAAGCCAGAGGCGAAGAGATGACGCCCTTCGCGTGCATCTCGCTCGCGATGCTCGAGAGCGAGTCACCGTAGTTGACCGTGATGAACTCTTCGCGGCCCGAACCTCCGACCGGATAGGCCTGCAAGGCGAACCAGATCACCAGCGCGACCACGAGCAGCACGAATACCGCCAGAACACGGCCCAGAGGCTTAGTCAGCATGAAGGCCATCGAGATAGTTTTGCAGCATTATCACTGCCGCGGCCGAATCCACGTGATCGCGCTGTTCTCGAGCCCTAATACCAGCGTTCGCCAGTGATCGCTGCGCTTCGTAGGTCGTGAGGCGCTCGTCCCACTGGATCACCGTCGCGTGTTCGAGCCCCGCGCGGATTGAGGCGTAGAGACCATCGGCACTGAGGGTGCTCGCAGTCTCGCGACCCGAAAGGGCCAGTGGACGGCCAATGATGATGAGACCAATTTCCTCTTCATCGACGAGCGCGCGAAGTCGTACGAGCAGGGCTTCATTGACCGCGAACGCGGGACGAGGAAACGCCATGGTGCGAGCAGTGTTGGACACCGCGATGCCGCACCGTTTCGATCCTGGATCGATGCCGAGGACCCGCGACATTACCTATAACGCGGCGGCCGCGTTCAATACCTTGTCAAGCGCTCCCGAGTCTCGCCCTCCCGCAAGTGCCAGTCGCGCGCTTCCGCCACCACCGCCGCCCACCAACGCAGCGAGTTCCTTCACGACCTTTTGAGCGTCGAGTGTCTCGTCAGTCGCGACGGCGATCGAAACCTTCTCTTCGCTCGCACCAGCGACAACGACCGCCCGACGTCCACGGCGTTGAAGGTCTTGGGCAAGTGTGCGCAACTGTTCGCCGGGATAACCATCGAGACGCGCAACCAGCACCGGTGCCGCCGTTGTCTGGTGTAGTTGCTCGGCGACGAGGGCCAACTGAGCTTGGCGAAGCGACTGCACTTCCTTCTCGACGTCGCGCTGACGCTCGAAGAGGCGCTCGAGTGCTGGTACGACGTCCTCGTTGGACACCTTGAGCAACGTCGCCACTGCTCCGAGGGCATGTTCCATCTCGCTGCTTCGCTGGAACGCCCCGAGGCCCGAGACCGCTTCGATGCGTCGTGTGTTCGACCCAATGGACGCCTCCGAGACAATCTGGATCTGCCCGATGTCACCCAGTCGTTCGACGTGGGTGCCGCCACAAAATTCGAGACTATGCGGGCCAGCGCGAACGACTCGAACACGGTCGCCGTATTTGTCACCGAAGAACGCGATGGCGCCCATCTTTTCGGCCTCCTGTTTGGAGGTTTGGACCGTCTCGACGCCGGGGTTCTCGACGACGTCGGAGTTCACCAACGTCAGCACCGCCAAAGACTGCTCGTCATTCAAGCCAGCTCCGTGCGAGAAGTCGAATCGAAGTCGGTCGGGTCCGACGTAGCTACCTTGTTGGCGAACGTGATCGCCGAGGACGGTACGCAGTCCCGCGTGCAAGAGGTGCGTAGCGGTGTGGTTGCGACGAGTCCGTTCGCGTCGGCTCGGATCGATCGTCGCGACCGCAACTTGACCCGGGAGCACATCGCCGGTGACGCGACCTCGATGCGCGAAGAGTCCTCCGGCGACGTTCTGGGTATCGGAGACCTCAAAGCGACCCGTCTCGGTGACGACCACACCGGTGTCACCCACCTGGCCACCCGATTCTGCGTAGAACGGGGTTGAATCAAGAAATAACTCACTCGTACCGTCCTCGCCAACGAGCAGCGCGAGCACCGTCGTCTCAGCGCTGTATCGCGAGACGTCGCGACCAACGAACTCGGTCGGTCCGTGACGCTCAACTAAGTCACGGTACTGCGCCTCGTCAGCAACGTTCAACGTCTTTGCCGCTGCCCTCGCTCGACGTCGTTGTTCGTCCATCGCAGCGTCAAAGTCTTCGCGCGCCACTCGCAGTCCTGATTCACCAACAATCTCGTCCGTGAGCTCAACCGGGAAACCATGCGTGTCATGAAGTCGAAAGGCGACGTCACCCGGGAACACGGCTGCGCCACTGGCGACGACTTGGTCACGCGCGTCTTCGAGCAGAGCGAGTCCGGTACGAAGAGTCCGAGCGAATCCGGCTTCTTCGCGTTCGAGGACTTCGATGATGAGGTCGCGATCTTTCACGAGTGACGGGTACGCTGCACCCATCTTTTCCACGGTTGCGTCAACGAGCGCACCACAGAGTTTCGCCTCTGAGCCACTTCGACGTGCGGCGAGAATTGCGCGACGGATGATCCGTCGAAGTACGTATCCACGGCCTTCGTTCGACGGTAAAACACCATCGGAGACGAGAAACGTCATAGCCCGGCCGTGATCGGCGATGCGTCGAATCGCGACGTCGGTGCTCTCGTTGGCACCGTAGGCGACGTTGATCGATCGCGACGCCGTCTCGAGCAGGGGGTGAAAGAAATCCGTCGCGAAAACGGACTCGACGCCGTTCAAGATCGAAAGCAGTCGATCAAATCCCGCGCCCGTGTCGATGTTCTGTTTGGGTAACTCGGTCATTGATCCGCCGGCACCCTTCTCGTATTGCATGAAGACCAGATTCCAAAACTCGACAAAGCGGTCCTCGCCGCCAAAGGCTGGTCCCCCGTCAGCCCCGAACTGAGGTCCCTTGTCAAAGAAGATCTCCGAACACGGCCCACAGGGACCCGTCTCGCCCATATCCCAGAAATTGTCCTTGTCCAGACGTTGGATTCTCTCGGGCCGCACCCCAATCATGTCGCGCCACAGTTCTTCTGCGACGTCATCAGAGGTGTGCACCGTTACCCACAATTGTTCGGGGTCGAGCCCAAAACCCTCCGTGATCAGGCCCCACGCGAAGCGAATGGCGCCCTCCTTGAAGTAGTCGCCAAAGGAGAAGTTCCCCATCATCTCGAAGAACGTCAGGTGTCGTTGGGTCGTACCGATCTGATCAATGTCCGCAGCACGAAAACACTTTTGAATCGTGACCGCGCGATTGAAATCCGGCACCTCTTCACCAAGGAAATATGGTTTGAAAGGCACCATGCCCGCCACCGTGAACAACAGTGACGGGTCGTGAGGGATGAGGCTCGCCGAGGGGACGAGGGTGTGGCCGTTTTCGATGAAGTAATCAAAGAAAATTGAACGAAGTTGAGCGGCTTCCACGGGTTTCACTCTACCGGTGTGTCTGTGGGGTGTGAGGTCGTTCCTCGGGTGCGCTTTAACCATTGCTCCACGAGCTGCGCCTCGTCGCCGTACGTTGACGAAACGTAGAACCGCTTTCCGACCAGTGCGTCGGGCAGGTACGACTGATCGACCCAGGCGCCGTCAAAGTCGTGTGGGTAGCGGTACTCGACCCCAAATCCCAGCTTGCTCGCACTGGCGTAGCTCGCGTCGCGAAGATGGTCGGGCACGATACCGAGACCTCCTTCGCGCACCGCCTGTGTCGCACTCTCGAGGGCCACCGTGACAGAATTACTCTTCTCGCTCAGGGCGAGGAAGAGCGTGGCGTGCGCGAGGTTTAGCCGCGCCTCAGGCAAGCCAACGAACTCAACCGCCCGCGCGCACGCTTCAGCGACGAGAATGCCTTCACGGTTGGCCATTCCCACGTCCTCACTCGCCAAGATCACGAGGCGCCGCGCGAGGAATCGCGCACTCTCGCCACTTTCGAGCAACGTCACGAGCCAGTAGAGCGCCGCGTCGGGGTCTGATCCACGCACTGACTTGATGAACGCACTCACCTGGTCATAGTGGGTGTCGCGCGACTGATGGTAGAGCCGGCCGTCACGGGCACGCATGATGTCTTGGACCATGACGTGATCTCGTGGTGGGTCATCGGCTCGAGCGAGGATGATCGCGGTCTCAAGAGTGGTGAGGGCCGAACGCGCATCCCCGTCTGCGAGCCCGCACAATGCTTCGAGAGCGTCGGGTTCGACACGAACGTCGCGAAGTGTCGCTCCGCGCTCGATCAAAATCGCGAGGTCGCTCGGATCCAAAGCCCGCAGACGCCAAAGGGTGCAGCGGCTCATAAGTGCAGCGTTCACCTCGAAGTAGGGATTTTCAGTTGTTGCCCCAATGAGGACAATCTCACCGGTCTCGGTTGCGGGCAACAACAAGTCTTGCTGGGCCTTATTGAAACGATGGACCTCGTCAATGAATAGCACCGTGCGCTGTGCGTGCTCGGCGAGGCGCTCGTGCGCCCGGGTAATTGCGTCGCGTACGTCCTTGACGCCCCCATTTACTGCCGAAAGACTTTCTTGAACGTAACCCGCCGAACTCGCGACGATGCGCGCGAGCGTCGTCTTTCCCGTACCGGCCGGTCCCCACAAGATCATCGACGTGAGCTGGCGGGCTTCGACGAAGCGTCGCAGTGTTCCGTCGGGACCGACCAGATGATCCTGTCCGACGACCTCGTCGAGGCTTCGCGGTCTAAGCGCGTCGGCGAGTGGCGCCGCGTCACGCAATCGTTGTTGGCGGGCGTCGTCAAAGAGTGACGTAACTAGCCCTTCGTGGTGAACTTTATGTGCAGATCGCGCAACTGACGCTCGCTGATGTCCTTGGGCGCACCGGTCATCAAATCAGCGCCCGACTGAGTTTTGGGATAGGCAATCACTTCGCGAATGTTCTCTTCCCCCGCAAAAATCGCCACCAATCGATCAATTCCAAAGGCGAAGCCGGCGTGCGGCGGTGCACCGTATCGGAAGGCACTCAACAAGAAACCGAAGCGTTTCTGCGCCTCTTCTTCGCTGATTCCCAGTGCCCGGAAGATTCGCGACTGAATGTCAGCACGATGGATTCGTACTGATCCACTGCCGAGCTCCCACCCGTTCAGCACGAGGTCATAGGCCTGGGATCGAACTCGCAGGGGATCTGTCTCGATTAAGTCCAAGTCATCGAGATGGGGCATCGTGAAGGGATGGTGGGCCGCCATCAAGTTCCCGTCTTCGTCAATACCTTCGAACATGGGAAATTCGGTCACCCACACGTAATGATGAGGACCATCGCCAACTGGAGGAGAGCCGAGACTCACGCGCAGCGCGCCAAGTACCCGACACGCTTGGACGTACTCATCGGCCACGCAGAACACGATGTCGCCCTCTTGAGCCCCGTCCACCTGGGAGATCGCTGCGGTCTCGTCGACATTCAAGAAACGTGCGAGGGGCGACTCGAGCTCATTGTTTCGGATCTTGAACCACGCGAGTCCCTTCGCGCCGAGTTCCTTGGCCTGTTCGGTCAATTGATCGAGTCGACTCCGTGTGAAACTCGCACCACCGGGAACCCTCATTGCCTTCACGGTCGAAGCGCTGAATGCCTTTACTTGCGTCGCGGCAAAGGCCGAAGACAGATCGTGCAGTGACATGCCAAAACGCAGGTCGGGCTTATCGGTCCCGTAACGATCGAGCGCCTCGGCCCAGGACATCGAACCAATGGCCGGTGGTCTCGTACCAGTGGCGACCTCGGCGGCGTCGAGCACGGCCTCAGAGATGAAGGCGAGGATGTCGTCTTGGTTGACAAAGCTCGCTTCGATGTCGAGTTGCGTGAATTCAAATTGTCGATCGGCGCGCAGGTCTTCGTCGCGCATGCAGCGCGCGATCTGGTAATAACGGTCGAATCCACCAACCATCAAGAGTTGCTTGGCGATTTGAGGACTTTGGGGCAGGACGTAGAACTCGCCGGGGTGCTGGCGCGACGGCACGACGAATTCTCTCGCTCCTTCTGGCGTCGGCGCCCACAGCAGTGGCGTCTCCACCTCGCAAAATCCCTGGGCGTCCATGGCAGAACGCAATGCCGAGTTCACCTTTGCTCGTAAACGGAGGTTCTGTTGCATCTTGTCGCGGCGGAAATCTAAGAAGCGAAAGCGCAGACGCACCTGCTCGTCAATCTCGATTCGATCATCGAGTTGAAAGGGGACCGGTTCGGCCTGGGAGAGGATCTCGAGTGTGCAGTCCGAGATCTCAATCTCGCCAGTCGCGAGGCGATCATTAACAGTGCCCTCGGGTCGGCGCGTCACCGTTCCGGTGACGCGAACGACGTACTCGGGACGCACGTCAATTGATCCGGCGACGACGACCTGGACAATGCCCGAACGGTCGCGAAGGTCGAGAAAAGCGAGGTGCTCGCCGTGCTCTCGACGTTTCGCCACCCATCCACAGACGCTCACTTTCGTGCCGACCATTGAGGCATTCACCGAGGCGCATAGCCAATCACGCAGGCTCGTGGCTTCGCTCGTCTTCATCGTCACTTCGCTTTGAGTAGGAGGGAAATTGCTGCGACGACGTCATTTTGAGCCACACGTTGCTGAGTTTGCTCAAAGTTTCCACTTCGCAGGTCTCTTATCGTAACCTCACCCACCGCGTGCTCCTGGGGACCTATTAATAGGGCGAGGCGAGCACCCGATTTATCGGCTGCTTTCATTTGGGCCTTCATCGAGCGATTGTCATAGGCCCGATCAACCGCGAACCCCTCGCGACGTAACGCATCGACCAAGACCGTCGAAGCGCCGAGGTCAGTGGTATCGACGACGAAGACGTCCAGCGCTCGCCCCTCGAGGAATCCTCCCGCACCTTCTGCGTCCAAACTCAACAGCAGGCGCTCGACGCCACTTCCAAAGCCAATGCCACTCGTTGGACTACCGCCGAGCATTTCGACGAGCTTGTCGTAACGTCCTCCCCCGCCAATGGCGTTTTGCGCACTGTCAAGTGCGTCCGAAACGAACTCAAAGGTTGTGCGGTTGTAGTAGTCGAAGCCACGAACCAGTCGCGGAGCGATCACCGCCACGATTCCCAGACTCGAGAGACCCTCGAGCACGGCGTCGAAGTGTTCTCGACACGGATCACAGAGGTGGTCAATGAGCATCGGACCGATTTCGGTGACGGCGATGCAGTGCGCATCTTTGCAGTCGAGGACGCGCAGCGGATTCGCGTTCCATACTTTCGCGTGCTCGTCACAGAGCTCGTCCGCGTGACGGGCGAGGTGCTCGCGCAAAAGTGCGACGTACGCTTCGCGACACTCGTCGTGACCCATGGAGTTCAGCAGTAATCGAAATTGCTTCAATCCGAGTGCCGCGAAAAACCGCTGCGCCATCGAAACGACTTCAACGTCCAGCGCGGGATCATCGGTACCGAGAACCTCGACTCCCAACTGGTGGTGTTCTCGATAACGACCCGCCTGGGGTCGCTCGTAACGAAACGCGGACGTGAAGTACCACGCCTTGAAAGGCTTGGTGGGGTTGTGTTGGATGAAGGCCCGCACGATCGGCGCAGTACCCTCGGGTCGTAGCGCAAACGTTCGCTCACCACGATCTTGGAAGACGTACATCTCCTTGCGCGCGACGTCGCTGTTCTCTCCAATACCGCGTTGGAAGACACCCACATCTTCGAACATTGGAGTAATCGCGAGTTGAAAGCCGTAACGGTGCGCGTACCGGGCGAAGAGTCCAATAATCCCTTCCCAGCGCCGCGAATCGGCTCCCAGGACGTCGTGAGTCCCGACCGGGGCCTGAAACGGAGCGGCGTCGCTCATGAAGTCTTGTTCTGTCCGGGCAATTGTCGAAACGCATCAAAGACGCCGTCCACGGCCTTTAACCCCGCCAAGAGGCTCGTGAGATGCGCTGGATCGGCAAGCTCGACGTCAAAGACCATGCGAACGATGCGCGAACCCGACGTCGTCGTTGAACTCGAAATGATGTTGAGGTGGTATTCGGCCACGACTTTGGAGACATCGAGCAACAAACGCGACCGGTCAAAGGCCATCACCTCAAGAACAGCTCGATACTGGCCAGTGCTCGATCCATCCCATTCCACGTCAATGATCCGCTCACCGAGTCGGTGCGCGAGTGCGACAGCGTTCGAACAGTCATCACGATGAATCGATACGCCGCGACCCTGCGTGATGAATCCCATGATCGCGTCGCCCGGCACCGGCGAGCAGCAACGCGCCAGGTGAATCATCACGTCATCAAGTCCCTCAACGTACACACCGGCAGATCGCCGCGCCGTTCGATTGACCCGAGGTGCGCGCGTGACCGTGGTGGGCAGTTGCTCGGCGTCACCCCCGTGAAGTTCACGACTTAGGCGTTGAACCACAGCGAGCGCAGAAATTTGATTGGAATCAATCGCCATAAAGAGCGCGTCAAGGTCTTCCAAATTCATCGACGTAATCACCGCGTCCAAGGCACTCGAGGAGAGTGATGTCGCGATTGGCAAGCCCTCTCGACGAAGCGCCTTCGTAAGCTTTCGCGACCCCCCTCAATGGCGTCTCTCGACGCTCTCGCTGGAACCATTGGCGAATCTTGGACTTGGCGCGCGACGAGACGGCGATGTTGAGCCAATCTCGCGACGGACCCGATGAATCGTTCTTGCTCGTCACGATCTCGACCACGTCGGCGGAGTGCAAGACCGTCTCTAAGGGTACGAGTCGACCGTTCACCTTGGCGCCCACGCAGTGGTGACCAACCTCGGTGTGCACGGCGTACGCGAAATCGATCGTCGTCGCCCCTTCGATCAGGGCAATCACGCGCCCCTTGGGCGTGAAGACGTACACCTCGTCTTGACCGAGGTCGAGCTTTAAAGGCTTCGAGGAACGCGATCGGATCAGCCTCTTCTTCTTCGACATCGGCGAGTCGTTGATCAAGCAATCTCTCGGCTGGACGCGCCTTCTTTGTAGCCCCAGTGCGCCGCCACTCCGAATTCAGCTCGTCGGTGCATCTCCGACGTGCGCACCTGGACTTCCACTGACTTACCGCGCGGCCCAATCACCGTGGTGTGCAGCGACTGGTACAGGTTGAATTTTGGTGAGTTGATGTAATCCTTGAATCGGCCCTGCACGGGTGACCAAAGTGCGTGTATCGCACCAAGCACGGCCCAGCAGTCCGTTCGTCTTCTACGATGACTCGCATACCAACGAGGTCAAAAATCTCGTCGAACTCCTTGCCTCCAACGACCATTTTCTCGTAGATACTCCAGAAGTGCTTCGGGCGACCCTTGACCTCAGCCTTGATGCCAAAGACATCGAGTTTCTCGACGAGCGTGTTCTTCACTTCTTCGAGGTACGCCTCTCGCTCGGGCTGGCGCGCTGCGACCATCTGTTCGATCTCGGCGTATCGCTTGGGATGGAGCGTGGCGAAGCTGAGGTCCTCGAGTTGCCATTTGACTTGTTGGACACCAAGGCGATGCGCGAGCGGCGCGTAGACGTCAAGGGTCTCTTGGGCAATGGCGCGTTGACGATTCATGGGCATGACCGAGATGGTGCGCATATTGTGCAGCCGGTCAGCCAGTTTGATCAGCAAGACTCGCCAGTCTCTCGCCATAGCGATGAACATCTTTCGAATCGTGGCGGCCTGCTGGGCCTCCTTGGAGTCGAATTCAAGGCGGTCGAGTTTGGTCACGCCGTCAACGACCGCCGCCACCTGTTCACCGAACTCCTCGGCTAGCTAGCGAGTCGTTACTCCCGTCTTGTGGACGGCGTCGTGCAGCAGGGCCGCGGCAATGGTTGGTTCGTCAAGTCCGAGGTCAGCGGTGATATCGGCGACCGCGATGGGGTGGGTCACGTACGGCTCACCCGTCCGACGTAACTGACCCTCGTGGGCGTTGATCGCGACGAGACCGGCGCGACGAATCAGTTCGATGTCGCCAGACTCGTGGTGCTCGAGAAAACGCCCGATGAGACGCTCAATCGAACTCGCCAACGCGGGGTCGGCGCTCGAGCGATTCGTCAGACTGACCATATAGTCAGCCTCACCGGCGGCCTAGCGTCGTTTCTGCTTGCGCGCGCGAGGCGTGAGGTACTGCGAAGACCTGGTAGTCGTCGTCTGAGCCGACGAACGTGACGCGTTCTCGCCACCGAGCAACGCAGCGCTCGCGGGACTAAGGATTCGATGATCACTGCGTTGCGCCACGCGGATCGCCAATTCCTTGAAACGCGGTTCGCGCTCCTTCATGATCGCGAGCAGTGGACTCGCAATAAAGATTGACGAATAGGCACCACTCAAGAGGCCTACGAACAACGCGAGTCCGTAACTCTGCAGCGTCGTCGCTCCCAAGATGTACGCTCCCACCACGAGAATCGAGAACACCGGCATGATCGCGACCAGCGAGGTGTTAATCGAACGCGCCAGCGTCTGGTTCATCGACAGGTTCACCATCTCACCGTACGTAACGTCACCAGACTTCAGCACCCCACCGGTGTTATCACGCACGCGGTCAAAGACGACGACCGTGTCGTACAAGGAATAACCGAGAATCGTCAAGATCGCGATCACCGTGTCCGGAGTGAATCCCGGAGACCAAAAAGTGAGTACACCCCCACGGTAACGAGCAGGTCGTGGACCATCGCGATAAAGGCGGCTGCGGCCATTTTGGGCTCAAAGCGCAGACTGATGTAGGCGACGACCGCGATGAAGAAGATGATGAGTGCCTCGAGGGCTCGGTCGGTGATCTGCGAACCCCACGTTGGTCCGACACTGCTCGTCGAGACTTGGTCAGGGTCGACATGGGCGACCTTGGCCATTGCGTCCACCACCGCATTGGTCACACTCAACTCGACTCGCCGCCGAGAGGTTGTTGAGGTCCGCCGTCACTTCGTAGGTGTCCGATCCAAGCTTTTCGATGCGTCGGGTACACTAGCCGGGCGTTTTCAACGGCGTGGCTCATCGTCGTGATCGAAGTGTTCGGGGCCAGAACTTCCCACGAATCACCACCCTTGAAGTCAATGCCCAGATTGAAGCCTCGGATGCTTAGAGAGCCGAGACCCACCACGATGATCACGATCGACAGCGTGAACGAGAGACGACGTCGTCCCACGAAGTCAATCGTGGTGAGACCTCGGTAGAGACGCTGGAGTCCGTTGGGGGCTTTGGTCACGTCACTCATGGGCAACTCCCGGGGTGAGACCCGCCACCATTGAGAGCGCCGACGAGTCTCTCGCCCGTTCGTCGTCCGAGCAAGATCACGATGGGCCGCGTGAAGTACCACGTGATAGCAATACGTAATCTGT
>CAWICL010000080.1:0-8702 GCA_963834545.1 uncultured Acidimicrobiaceae bacterium
AGATGAGCGTATGAACGACGCCAAACGTCCCCTCGTCGTGCGAATGGTCGTTGGTTTTGGCATGTTCTGGTGGGACTTTCTCATTGGTGACACGCCTGAAATTTTCGTCTTCACGGTGGCGGCACTCGGGATCGTCGCACTCTGTTCGCTGGTGTGGCACTTGAACGCGCTCGCGATCGTGCTCTTGCCTGTCTTGATGGTGGCGATGTTATTGCTTTCGTTGGAGCGTGCAGGGCGGACAACTCCAAAGCAGTGACTACGCCCCGGGTAGCTCGTAGGCCGTCATTGAGAGTGAACCCATTTCGTAGCCATCGATGAGGGTTCGCGTTGGCGTCGCGGCGGCGGCGGCGAGCCCCGCGATATAGGCGAGCGGCAAGAAGTGATCGGGTGTCGGTACGGCGAGGCGGTAATCGGGATGACCTTCACTTTTGGCGAGCGAGGCGGGATCACTGGACATAATTGAACGCACGTCGTCATCGAACCGGTGGGCCCAGTCTGTCCCTTCACCCGCTTTGCTCCAGTCAATCAATCGCAAGTTGTGCACTACGTTGCCGCTTCCCACGATGAGGACACCTTCGCTTCTCAGTTCGTGCAATTGCGCGCCAAGATTGAAGTGGTTCTCAAAAGGCATCGTGGCGTTAATCGAAAGTTGCAGTACCGGAACGTCCGCCTTAGGAAACATGTGGACGAGCACCGACCAGGTGCCGTGATCAGATGCCCCAGCTGTCCTCGTCCAGACCGACGTAACTCGGTTTCACGACGTCGACGATTCGTTCGGCGACCTCGGGGTCGCCAGGTGCAGGGGGCTGGACGTCGAAGAGCTCCTCGGGAAAGCCATAGAAATCGTGAATGGTCCGAGGCATCTTCATGGCGGTAACGGCAGTTATATTGACGAACCAGTGCGCCGAAACGACGGGGACCGCCTTGGGCTTCGGAATCGACGCGCCAAAGTTGCCCACGCCTCGGTATAGCGATTGTGCTCGAGGGCATTCATGGGGTTGCCGTTCCAAAGAACGCAGCGGGCATCAATTGATTCATGGCAGTCTCAGTTCACGGTGCGGTACTCCATGGTAACGCGAGCACTGGTCATTCACGCAATCGATACTCACTGGTAGTGCGGTGGCACCTCGTGAGCGTCACGACGCAGGCGACGCACTTCTTCTTTCAGCCGAGCGTTCTCGTCACGCAATTTCGTCACAAGAAATCTTTAGTCCGTCAATCGTCAGATCATCAAGATTCACCTCCAAAGAGTGGCACACGTTGGTCCGCGTCGCTGACGCTGCCTTGATGAAGGGGCCCATCGCGTCAATCGAGAACAAATGACCATCGTTAGACTCAATTGGTACGCGTAAGATCGGACAATCGCGATCAACGGTGGAGGGCTAAGCGATGGCTATCTGGTTTCGAGTCGTCTCAGGCCTCTTTAGTCTGTCGTTGCTCATTCTTGTGCTCGACGCGGCGATTCGAACCTTCTTGTTGCCGCGGGCCGCGCGAGTTCGTCTGAGTCAACTCGCGGCGAGCACGGTGAATCGATTCTTTCGGATGCTGGCAACGCCAAAACGCTCGTACCAGACGAGAGATCGCATACTCTCGCTACTCCCCTCCATCGTGCTCTTGACCTATCAGGCGCTTTGGCTCATTTTGGCACTGGTGGCCTTCGCGTTCGGTTTCATCGCGGCGGGCGTTCCTCATTTTGCTCGGGCCTTCGAGATTTCGGGTTCATCAATCTTCACCCTGGGCACGTCTCGGGGCATGGTCCCGCTCAGGTGATGCTCGGCTTCGCTGAGGCGGGTGTCGGACTGACGCTCTTGGCACTGTTGATCGCATTCATTCCGACGCTCTATTCGGCTTTTCAACGTCGAGAACTGTCGGTATCACGACTCTCAGTTCGTTCCGGAGTTCCAGCGACTCCATGGGGCATCCTCGAGATCGCCAACAGTGTGAGTTCATTTCAATTACTCGACGAACTATGGCGCGAGTGGGAACAGTGGTTCATCGACGTCGGCGAAACGCACTCGACGCTGGTGATACTCAACTTCTACCGTTCGCCGACACCAGATCAAACGTGGATTGGTTCGGCGGCCGCAGTCCTTGACGCGGCCGCTCTTTTCAACGCCGCCGTTGACCTGGAACCCTCGCCAACGGCAGGGCTATGCATCCGCGCTGGTTGGTTGAATCTTCGTCGCATCTCGGACTATTTCAAGATTTCCTATTCACCAAAGGTCAACTGGAAAGGCAAGATCACCATTTCGCGCGAGGAGTTCGACATCGTGTGGGATCGTCTCGGGCGAAGCGGTGTTCCTTTGGTGGCGAATAAGGAGCTCGCGTGGAACGATTTCGTTGGTTGGAGAGTCAACTACGACTCGATGATCGAAGCCGCGTACGCGCTATTCAATTGTCCCCGCGTTGACTGGCACCAAGCGGCCGAACAACCCTTGTTCGAGCCTTCGAACCACCGCGGCGAAAATGTCGACCTCTGAGTTGACGCCGATCAACGTTTCAACGAGAGATCCTTACTCGCTGATCAGTGCACGCGTCGAGGAAACGTCCTCGACGAAATCCTGCAGAATTCTCCGTAGTTCTATTGTCGTCTTATCGGCGCGCGTGTGAAGTTCTGACGTGATGTCGAGTGGTAGCTCGAGATTCTCGTAACGAGACTGAAGGGCGAGATCTTCCTTCACGACTTCGACCTCGAAGTCGACCGCCTCGTCCATTCGTTCCTTCGAACCGTTGAGATCATTTCGCCACAGGCTCGAATAAATTCGCACCCGCTCGTCGTCGACGGGCGTCAAGAAAAATCCAATCACGTTGGTCCCGCCGGCGTCGAGGAATTCGATGGCGAGTTCGAGATGGAACGGTGCCGTGTAGCGGTACGTCAATCGGCGACGCTGGAGTAGGGGTCGAATTCCCTCACGCACGCCAGGATCTTCTCGATTGGCGAACTCGTGCTCGTAGCTGGCCTCAAAACACAGATCCTTTCTCGTCACGGCGTACGAGGGCACCTCGCGCGCTTCACCCGCGCCAAAGGTGCCAGCGTGGATGAAAGGGAAGTGCGCCATGTCGAGGAAATTGTCGGCGAGTAGTCCGGCGCTGGCGCGTGTCTCAATGACCGGAAGGTCACCTCGTTGGAACGCGGGATCGAGCGATGCGGTGATCATCGGCAACGGTGTCTTGGGCTCGAGAGGAGCGACGAAGACCATTCCGTGTGATTCATCCACCGCCTTGGGTCCGATGAGTCTCGCGCGACTCGGGATGGAAGCTCCCTTCCCCAACGCTGGTATCTCCACGCACACGCCATCAGCGTCGAAGAGCCATCCGTGATAAACGCAGCGCAGCTGGTCTCCCTCGCACGAACCCAGTGATAATGGGGCGAAGCGGTGAGGACAACGATTAACAAACACGCGCAGTGAACCGTCGGCGTGGCGATACGCGACGTAGGTCTCAGCGAGCAGGGTAAATGCCCGAGGACTGGTCGTCACTTCGCTGCTTCGACAGAGCGGATGCCACGCGTGAGAGAGGGCAGGATTTAGGTTGCGTAGTCCCGTTCCCATCGCCATCAAACTACTTGACTCGTCGCGGCAACTTTTATGACTTGGAGAGGCGCCGCCCCGATAAGTTGAAGGGAGGCCACGATTTGACGGAGGCAGAGTCTTGACAAATCTTGATGAATCGACCAACGCAATGAGCGGCGTGAGCGATGAGGAATTGACGGCGCTCGCGTTAGCGGCAGATCCGAACGTGGTGCTTGACGCCGACGCCGTGCCGTGGCGAGCAGCGCTCGGCCTTCAGCGCGGGTACCTGCCCGACTGGTACATGCCGGTGCCAATGGCGACGCACCGCGGGAAGGGCACACGAATCGTGATTGGCGTGCTCGTGATTGGCTTTCTCATTATCGGTGCATCGGGATTGTGCATCACTTCGGGGTTTCTATCCCTGGCGTAAGAAAAAGGGCACCGCTTTGGAATGACGGTCGAAGTTAGTTTCGTTCGAGCGTGTGCAAGTACACCTTGAGTGCGATGAGTCCTTCGGCGAGAAACAGGCGAGCGTTGTCGCCCAGTTCTTGACCATTATCGAGAATGGTCGCTGTCATCTCAACGAGCAGGCGCGTCGCGGCTCGTGCTCGTTCCTTTGAGATTCCAACGAAGCGAACACGCAGAAGGTTCGCGAGGATATCCAGATAGTGCTCGGCGTCTTGGCGGTCGATGGCGACCAGTTCGGGGACTGCTCGAAACGCTCTGCGAAGATGCGCAGTGGCGGGACTCTCATTGCGAAGTTCATAAGCGAGCGCGAACATCTCGTCGGCCCACCTGTCGAGATCTTGCACGTCAGCGATCTCGTTAAGTTTCGCCACCAATGGTGCGGTGCGTCGTTCTTGGTCGACGCGAAAGAGCTCCACCAAAATGGCGGTCTTGTCGGGGAAGTAGTGATACACGGTTCCGATGTTCACGCCGGCGCGCTCGGCGACCACGTTCGTGTTGAGACCCTGCACGCCTCGTTCGACGATGATGTCGGTGGACGCTTGCAAGATTCCGGCGAACGTCGCAATGGATCGAGCTTGCGATGGCCTTTTCAATTGCGTTCGTGACTCGGAAGAGGTTTTCGTCATTTCACTAGTATTCACCGTGAATGCTGTTTTCCGTCAAGTCTTTTTTCAATATTTCGAACGCGATCGTTGAAGGTAAATTAAATGTTAATTACGGTGTTCCGCGCACGCGAGATTGTGACGCTTGACTCAAGTTGTCCGGTAGCCGATGCAATTGCAGTGCGTGACGGACGCGTCTTGCACGTCGGAATGTACCGCGAGGTACGTGATGCACTCAATGATGAAGAGTTCGACGTCGACGAGAGGTTTCTCGGGTGCGTCATCGTGCCGGGTTTCATCGAAGCGCACGGACACCTTCTCATGGATGGCGCGTTGGGCCAATTGGTGTGGACCGGGTTCGACGATCGCCCGCGACCCGATGGCACCGTCGCCAAGGGTTGTCGCAACATCGAAGACGTGATTGAGCGACTTCGCGAACGTGCGAAGGAGAGCAACACCACCGTCGTGGGTTATGGCTTTGATCCGGTATTCCACGACGGACGTTCATTGCGACGCGAGGATCTCGATCGAGTGAGTAGCGAACTCGGCGTTTTGGTCGTGAATGCAAGTTTTCACCTCGCCTACGCCAACTCGCGCCAGATTCTCACGTGTCACGTGGACTCGTCAAGCGAGGACCGTGGCGTCATGAAGGATTCAACGGGAGAACCGACGGGTGAATTCCACGAGACAGCGTTGAATCTGATCTTGGGAGACGTGAACATCTTCGGCGCAGATTCAGAACGTTCGATTCGTGATGGCGGTGAACTGCTTCGCCAGGCGGGCGTGACGTCGGGAAGCGAATTGGCGTTCTTCGCCGCGGGGGCAGTCCTTGAGACGTACTCGCGAGTTGTGAACTCGCCGAGCTTCCCGGCTCGCGTCTTCTATTCGCCCCACGTCCAAGAGATGGCCAAACACTTCGACGCGGACCAACTCCTCGCTCATTTGCAAGATTTGCGCGAAAACGAAAGTGACCGCTTTGCGATGGGACCCCTCAAATGGATTGCGGACGGATCTATCCAGGGGTTCACGGGAAAGTTACTCTGGCCTGGTTACTGCGGTGGCGACGACCACGGCTTCTTGATCTTTCGCGAAGAGGAGCTCGTCGACAACGTGGTCGCATTTCACCAGGCTGGATTCCAGGTGGCGATACACGCCAATGGAGACGAGACGATCGCCGTTGCGCTGGCTGCACTCGAACGAGTCCTGCACAAAGCTCCTCGATTCGATCACCGACACCGTCTTGAACACTGCCAAATGGCGTCTCGCGCGATGTTGCGAAAAATGGCGGCGCTCGGGGTGGGGGCAAATTTCTTCTCCAACCACATCTTCTACTGGGGCGATATCCATCGAACGAAAACCATGGGTGCGGATAAGGCACGACGTATGGATCCAGCGGCGAGCGCGTTGGAAGAGACCGTCGCGATTTCGCTGCACTCTGATCATCCCGTGACACCGGTGGGTCCATTATTTACCATGTGGTGCGCGGTGAACCGTTTGACTCGAAGCGGCCACCACTTGGGTGGCGCGGAGGCGCTCACGCCATTGCAAGCGCTGCGTGCAGTGACGCTCGGCTCAGCGTTCTTAATCAAGCGTGATCACGAACTCGGTTCGATCGAAGTGGGTAAGTGGGCTGACTTTACCGTGCTCGATCAGAATCCCCTGACCATTGAACCAATGAGTATCAAAGATATACAAGTCGTGACGACCGTGCTCGCGGGTGCGGTACAGGGACCTTCGGTCAACTCCCTCGAAAGTTCGTAACGTCGGCGATGCCCCCTCGTGAAGACGTGCGTTGAAGTCGTGTCGTCGTCGCTTCGGAGAAGATCTCCGGAGAGAATGATCAGTACCATGAATAGTGACGGGTCGTGATGATTGTCAGTGCGACCACGAAGAGGGGCGTACCGTGCCTGCGCTAAGCGTGAGAGGTCTCAACAAGTCGTACGGTGGCGTGCGCGCAGTACGAGACGTCAGTTTTGAAGTCGTCCGCGGTGACGTCTTTTCGCTGCTTGGACCTAACGGTGCGGGCAAAACAACCACCATCGAGATCTTGGAAGGTTTCTTAAAACGAGATAGCGGTGACGTTCGGGTCTTGGGCGTTGATCCCGGCGATCGTCGGCAACAACGATGGTTGCGCACCCGCATTGGCGTCGTTTTACAAGAGCTCGCCGTCGAGTCGTTCTTTAGTGTTCGTCAAGTTCTTCAGCGAAACGCCGGTTTCTACCCGTCACCGCGCAACGTCGACGAGGTCATAGAACTCGTGGGACTTCGTGATAAAGCGGATCAGAAGGTCAAGCAACTTTCGGGCGGTCAGCAGCGTCGGCTCGACATTGGCTTAGGAATTATTGGCAATCCCTTGCTCCTCATCTTGGACGAACCCACAACGGGTCTCGACCCCGCCGCGCGCCGAATGACTTGGGAAATGATTCGAACCTTGAGCGCCCAGGGCACGACCGTCGTGCTCTCGAGTCATTACATGGATGAAGTCGAGGCGCTCGCTAAAAACGTCGTCGTGCTCGCCAAGGGCACCGTCGCGGCATCGGGAACTCCGCGATCACTCGGGGGACGAGAATTTGGAAAGGTGGTCATCGCGTTCAACCTTCCCGAAGGAGTCGCCGTTAGTGACCTACCCGTTACGCTCACGAGATGTTGTGAGGGCAACGCGGAGATAGAAACGGACAACGAAGTCGAAGTCCTGGCGCGATTGACGAGCTGGTCCGTGGCATCGAAATCTCCCCTCTCGGGTTTGAGCGTCACCAGACCGACTCTCGAAGACGTCTATCTGAAGCTGACCCACGACGCCGAAGAGCGCATCGAGCGAGCGACACCGTGAGTGACCTGACGAGCCTCGAACGAGATAACCACTCTCGAGGTCATGACCTTCGCCTCGTGTTGCACCAGGTTCGCTACGAACAGATCGCGTTTTGGGTGAATCGCGTTGGCGCAATTTTCACCGTCGGCTTTTCGGTGCTGTTTCTCGTGCTGCTCGGGGCGACCGACGGCACGGACAAGATCAGCTCACTTCACAACATCACCCTGACCAGTTCTACGTGCCCGGTTTCGTTGCCTACGGCGTGATGTCGGCGTGCTTCACCATGCTCGCGATCAACATGGTGGTTCGCCGTGAGACGGGGCTCTTGAAGCGCTTGCGCTTGAGCCCGTTGCCCACCTGGGCGTTGCTCGCGGCGATCTTCATCAGTACGACGGTCGTCGCGCTGACCCAAGTGTCGCTGATCTTGGTGATCGGGCGACTCGGCTATGGTGTCCAGTTCCCGAAAAACTGGCTCGCGTTCGCACTGGCGCTGTTCGTCGGCATCGCGTGCTTCACCGCCATGGGCGTGGCGATCAGCACATCATGCAAACCAAGAGACGGCGAGGGTGACGAGCATTGTCTTCTTCCTGCTCCTCTTCCTCTCGGGACTCTGGTTTCCCATACCCGCGCATTCGGGGCTCGCCACGTTCTCGAAATTCTTTCCCGTGTATCACATGCTCCAAGCAGTTGCGGCACCCTTTGGCCTGCAACCGGGCGTGTCGCCCTGGGCGTGGAAGGACTTGGGCGTGATTGCCGTGTGGGGTGTCGCGACGGCTTTTATCGCGCTTCGTCGTTTTCGTTGGTCGCCGCGGCGCGGCTAGCGCCACGCAGGTACCGGTATTAAGGAAAGAGTCCGCGAACCTCGGTCGCCTCGGCGATTCGTTCGACACCAACCGCGATGGCGGTCTGGCGCAAGGTGACCTTTCTGAGTTCGTTCTGTCGCGACCAGATGTGGTTAAAGGCCTCGTGCATCGTTTTTCCAGTCGTTGCTGGAAGAGTTCGGTCTCCCACATGAATCCTTGAAGGTCCTGGGCGAGATTCGAAATATGAGGCCACCACGCCACCCGCGTTGGCGAGGACGTCGGGCACGACGGGAATGTTTCGACTCGCGAGCACGCTGGCGCCTTCACCGGTGGTGGGCCCGTTCGCCGCTTCGACCATGAGGATCGACGCGGCCATCGTTTCGGCGACCTTGTCGGTGATCACGCCTCCCAGGGCGGCCGGTATGGCGATATCGCTTGGTATGGCCCAGAATTCGTCGCTCTCGATTGCTTCGCTGCCCGCCAAGCCCACGACGGTTCCCGCCTCAGC
>CAWICL010000081.1:0-7268 GCA_963834545.1 uncultured Acidimicrobiaceae bacterium
TGTGGGTGGCGATTCTGATCCCCATCGGCCTGCGTCATTTCCGAGACAACGGGACAGAACGATCGATCGAGTCCTACCAAGCCGAACGCGAGCTGTTGAGTCGTCAAGATCACCTCGGCGCGGCGAATCGGTACCTCGACGAACCAGAGCCCGAATTTGTACGACGCGATGAACCCGTTGGGCGACCCCCGGCTAACAGTGGTGCACCCCGAAGACACCTATCGCTCGCTCGAGACCAGGTCGACGTGGGACGAGTGGAGCCACGATTACGACTACGAACGAGACGCTCGTCGACAAAAGCACGAAGAGATGAATCGTTACGCCGCCGCGTACTCCTCGGTGCCCAGTGATACCTACGCGGTGGGCTTTGACCACGTGAGAGATACGGTCGCCCCTCGATGAAAGTTCGACGGCGTCGCATCGTCGTCACACTCTTCGTGCTCGGCGCAATGTTGACCAGGGTCTTAACGTCGTCACCAAGTCCGGGGCGCTCGAAGACGCCGCCATCGCGATCTGGTTCGCGTTGGTGGCTTGCTTTGCGCTCGCCCTCGTGGCACTCGGACTGGGCTATTTGAGCGCCCCAACGATTCGCTCTCGACAGTCGACGATCTATGACGACGCGCCAATCGAACCGATACGCAAGAGGCGATACGAGGTTTTGGACGACTCGGATTTCGAGGAATACGAAGATTCGCAGTGGCGACGTGACGCTTTCGCCCGCCGTGCGTTGGGCTAAAGTTAATAGTTCCTTCGGGGGTGTCACTCAATTGGTAGAGCGCTACGTTCGCAATGTCAGAGGCAGTGGGTTCGAATCCCATCACCTCCACCCGTAGAGCTGAACCCCAATCGTTGGACTCCTCTTATGAGAGTGCAGTTTGGTTTTGGGTGAGTTCTAACTGTTCAAATTCATCTGGCGTGGAGTAGTTGTTTCTGCATTCGCTGGATGATCGCCACCCCGATGGGTGCATAGGAACTCGCTTCAGCGATCTGAAAGGCTCGGCACTCACTCTTGGAGGTTGGAATGAAATTCTTGCTTACGTCCAGTGGTATCTCGAACCCGAGCATCCACGACGCACTCGTCGGCCTGTTGGGTAAACCGATATCCGACTCAAATGCCCTTTTCGTTCCCACGGGGATGCACCCGTTCCCCGACGGCGGCAGGGTGATCGAAGCAATGCGAGGAGGAGCAACGAGTCCACTCTGCGAAATTGGTTGGAAATCATTGTCGCTGCTCGAACTCACGGCCCTGCCGAGCGTCAGGCAAGAGAAATTGTGCTCGACTCTCCAAGAGGCCGATGCGCTGCTCGTCTGGGGCGGCAACGTGATGTATCTGAAGTACTGGATGCGCCAATCCGGCCTCGCTGATTGATTGCCGACGCTCAAGAACTTGGTGTACGTCGGGGTTAGTGCGGGGAGCATCGTTATGACTCCCTTTAACTGCGATGCCGAATGGAACCTTCAGTTTGCGCCCGAAGGCAGCGATATGACACTCGGGAGCGAAACGGCACTTGGTCTGGTTGATTTCACAATGTGGCCACGTCGACAACCCGAACCCCATCTTTGAAGAGCACACCATGGCGAACGTCGAGAAGTGGGCGAAGGGGGTTCCCGTGACGACGTACGCGATCGATGACCAGACCGCCATTAAGGTGGACGGCAGCATCGTCGATGTTGTTTCCGAGGGACACTGGCAGTTGTTCGTCCCCAAAGGTTGAGCGCTGCTCATTACAACTTCGATTCTCGGCGCTTTGCGCAGCGGCGACACAGACGAATAAACGGCGTGGTCGCTGACACTTCGGATGAGGCGTAATCACTAGGCGTAATCCACCCGCTCAATCCCTTGAACCAAGGATGTCACGCACTAAAGTGAAATCCCATCACCTCCACCACGGAGTGACGCCGCCGCGCCGCGTCACGAGCGACGCTGGCGACGATCGAATGGTCAACGCTCGAGGGGAGACATCGAATGAGCCAAGTGCTACGTATTCACAATTTCATGGTGTCGGGTGACGGCTACGGCTCGGGAGAGGGCCAAAGTCTCGAACATCCCTTTCGCCCACGCGAACCCGGCTGACCTCTTCTTTTGGGCGGGCGATACGGCGCACTGGGTCAATCGAACCGAGCCCGGTGGCACCTACGGATTGGACGACTATCACGCGGGACTTCACGCGCAACATCGGCGCCGAGATCATGGGTCGCAACAAATTCGGCCCCCAGCGCGGGCCGTGGGAAAACTATGACTGGCAAGGCTGGTGGGGCGACGACACGCCGTTTCACACCCCGGTATTCGTGTTAACCCACTACGAACGACCGTCGATTGTCCTCGGGGATACGACGTTCCACTTTCTCACCGCGTCGCCGCAGGTCGCCCTCGCCACCGCCTTCGACGCCGCGCAGGGTAAGGACGTGCGACTCGGTGGCGGTGTCGCGACGGTACTGGAGTTCCTTGCCGCGGGTCTCGTCGACCAGATGCACTTCGCCGTCGCGCCCGTCACACTCGGTCGTGGCGAGAAACTGTGGGATCACCCGGAGGACTTTACGAAAGACTTCTTCATGGAACGAGTCCCTAGTCCCAGTGGCGTCATTCACTATTTCTACTGGCGGCGCGACGGCGTGGACGCTGAAGTATCGACGGGCGATATTGCTCACGGCGTCACGAACGGGTAGTCCCGCCAAGGCGCCACTGATACGTACGTGAGGGGCGCGAGCCTAATATGAGTCACCAGGAGAAGTGCCGCGATGGACGTGGTCTTTCGAGATTGGGGAACAAAAGTTATGCACGTATCAGCTTCACGTGGCGGTGCACGCCTTCACAAGATCTTGGTCACCATCGTTGGGCTGCTGGCGTTGATGTCGACGTTCATCGGACTCACTGCGGCGTCGGCCTCGTCGAACGCGTTCACCAGTTCGACTGATGTCGCGATTGGCTCCGACGGAACTTCCTACGGCTACCTACTTGGAGTGAGTTGTCCGACGACGACGACGTGCGTGGGTGTCGGTTATGACAATAATTCTGAAGGCGTGACGACCATTGGTACCGACAGCGGAGCTGGAATGGAGTTGGACGACAGAGTTGGCCGCGAATGACGACGGAAGCTTTGGGGAACTGAATGGTGTCAGTTGCCCGACGACGACCACGTGCGTGGCGGTGGGAAATGACCTCAACAACTTAGGCATCGTCACCGTGGGTACCGACACAGCGGGATCATGGAGCTGGACCAATGAAGTAGCGGTGAACGGTGACGGGAATGGTGGTGGATATTTGGCGGCTGTCAGCTGCCCGAGTCCGACCACGTGCGTCGCGGTCGGTTACGATCACGATTACGACGGCGTCACGACGGTGGGTACCGACAGCGCTGGCACATGGACGTGGTCGGCGGAACAATCCGTTACCAGTGACAGTCTTGGGGATACTGGGGGACTGCTTGGCGTCAGCTGCCCGACGACGACGACCTGCGTGGCGGGAGAGAATGGGTCGGGCGACGGCGTCACGACGGTGGGTACCGACAACGCCGGCACGTGGAGCTGGATCCCGGAAGTCCCCGTTGCGAGTGACGTCAACGGCGGCGGTTACCTTGAGGGTGTGAGTTGCCCGAGCGCGACCACCTGTGTCGGTGTGGGCTTTGACAGTAATTTTGAAGGCGTCACGACGGAGGGCACCGACAACGCCGGCACGTGGACGTGGTCGACGGAACAACCCGTCATGGGTAGTGTGACGACCACGGGGGAACTGACGGGCGTCAGTTGCCCGAGCGCGACGACGTGCGTGGCGGTGGGTTACGGCAGCGGCGACAACGGTCAGAGTACGACGGGGACCGACAACGCCGGCACGTGGACGTGGTCGCAAGAATCCCAGGTCGCGAGCGACGCGAATGGGCAAGGAATCTTACAGGGCGTTGATTGTCTCAGCAGCACGTTATGCATGGCCGTGGGATATGACGGAAACAACCAGAGCGTATTTTCGTTGCTCACGGGCCCTTCTGTCGCGGCAACGTCGGTAGGAGCGCCGCCACCCATCGCCTCCGTCACGAACTTGTCAGCGACCTTGACTGCGGGCTCACTTCGCGCCTCGTGGACCGGCACCACGACAGCGACGTCGTACACGTGCACGCTGTACTCGTCAACGAGTACGTCATCGATCGTCACGGACATCATCACGGGTACGACGTCGTGCCAATTCACAATTCCGTCGATCAAGTCGGGATACGGCGTGAGCGTCGTCGCCAATGACCCGTACGCGAACTCGAGTGCGGTGAGTGTATTCCCACAAGCATCGAACTCGGTGACGACGACCAAACCGAAATCCGTGACGATCAAGTGCGTGAAGGGTACCTCCGTACCGGTGAAGGGTCCTCCCGTACGCTATGTCAGGGGCGTTAATCCGACGTGTCCGTCGGGTTATCACCAGAAAGGCACGAAGAGTTAACGTCGCGACCTTCGGTTTCGTGTCGTGGTGACACGAAACCGAAGGTTGGCCACGTGGTCACCACGCATAATCACGGCGACTTCGTTTACACGCTGGATCGATTCGTTTTTCTCGTCTCAAGGACGAACGGTATGTCCTCTTCGTGCACGAATGAAGAAGACTATTTCACCACGGATAATGTATTCGAGTGAGCAAGCAGCCCTATCAGGCAATCGTCGAGTATCCGAACGAACTCGAAATCGTGATTTCTCGAAGCTTCGATGCGCCTATTGAACTCGTCTTTGACGCGTTTACCAAACCGGAGCACGTGAGCAAGACATTCGCCACGTACGGAGAAGATTTCACTGTCTGTGACATCGACCTTCGCGTTGGAGGGGATTACCACTTCGTGATGGTGACCAAAGATGGGGTCGAATGTTCATTTCGCGGAACCTATTTGGAGGTCGATTCACCCACCAAGACCGTCGAAACCTGGAGGTTCGAAGGGTGGCCCGGCGTCGAGGCGATTGAGTCGATCGAACTGCGCTTCATCGAGGGCGTGACGAATCTGACGTGGAGGATGAAATTCGAGGACAAGGCCGGTCGTGATCGCATGTCCACGACCGAAGGCGTCGAGGGCAACCTAGAGAACGTGCACCACTACCTAAATTCTCTGCTCGAACGATAGGAAAGGGCGACGTACCGAGCGACCTCGAGTTCGGTGCTCTTACGTGGCGAGAGAAACGTGACCCGCGGGCGTCACTGGCCAGAACGATCTCGGAGTTCTTTGAATCAACTCGCCACTCGCGACGTCGACCAGACTCGCCATTCGCGCAACGCACCCGCCACGCCAACTCCCGTCGCGAGAACCATTGTCACGACGATTGAGACGAGCCAGATGTCCCACGACGAACTCGGCGCGCCACCTGGATCAGCGCCCAAGAAGTTGGGTGCATCCTTCGCCATGGCGACCCACCAGATTGTGGTCGCTGCGAGCATGACGACCATCGCGAGAGCGACCGTCGCGGCGAGCATCGCTTCGAGGTGAAGCATTCTTGGAGAGAGCACCAAACGTCTCGTTGTCGCGATGCCCGCGATCGTCCACGAGGAAAGGGTGACGGCGATGAGTGCTGCCCACACGAAGAACAGCACCCCGTACCAATGCCAATCCGTGTTGCGTTGGACCACGCTGAGATGGTTCGCAATGACGACGAGTGGCACCGTGGTCGCGATTGTGACGAGCGTGACGCTGATCGCTCGCCAAAAATGGCGACGCACGTACGTCCAGCCACCAGCTTGGACGTAGCGTAGAAACGATGGTGCCGCGAGAAGTGCTCCAGCGATTACGAGGATGCTCGCCCCTCCCGCCACGGACTGCAGCACTGCGTAGGAGAAATCGGGAACGCTGTGGGCTGAGCCTCGGTGCGGGAGCGCCTGGTCGAAGTGTTCTGAGAATTTGGCAAAGCTCGCGCCGGCGACGACGAAGGCGGTCCACGCGGCCATGACCACGAGTGCGGCGCTGCGAAGTTGATCCGCCGGCGCCACCACGCCACTGGTGATTCCGGCGTACCTTGCGCGTTGGCGTAGCCCACTTATTGCGAGGTCGAGACGAATCCGTAGGGGAAGATGGTCGGGATATTCGTCGTCGAGAAGCGCAGTGAGCTCGGGGCCGTAACGCTCGCGCCAAGGTTGCGGGTACCAGTGCAGACGTGGATCGTTGAGGTCTGAACTCGATGGTGCGCCATCGATCCTTCGTCTTCTAGGTGACTTCATGCGATTCGCGGACGCTGTTTGAGAACAGTCTTGAGACGCGCTTGGCCGACTCGCGCGAGTTCACGCATCTGAGCGACGGATTCCTCCAGCACCTTCGAGCCCTGAGCGGTGATCTGATAGGGACGACGCCGGTCATCGGACGCGAGCGCTTCGATGAGCCCGCGCTCCTCGAGTCTCGTAATCGCACCGTACAGAGCACCGGGGCCTAATTTCACACCAGCGAAGTGTTCAATGTCTTTCGAAAGAGCGTGACCGTGCTTCGCGCCACCCGCGAGACTGAGCAGTATCAAGGTTGGCGGGTCGTTCGAGCGTCGCTGAGAAACTGCGCCGGGTACCGAGTTGTGACGTGATGGCATAGCAGTCATGTTACTACGTACAACGTAGTTACGCCAGACGTAGTTTCATACATTTGGGGAGCGACGGGCGACAAAAACGCCAGGGAAAAGTCAGCACGGGTGATTGAGATGCTGCCACTATTGAGGAGTGCCAGCATCCACCAATGCGCTCGTTCGTCAAATTCAACGACACTGTCTCGCACTCCCTGAGGTGAGCGAACGGCTCAGTCACGGTGCACCAACGTTCTTCATACGAGAGAAGAAGAGTTTCGTAACAATCTGGACCAACGGTCATCACGAACACACGTTTCCTCACCTTTGGTGCGCGTGCGACGTCAACTTTCGTGAGCACTGTCTTGAGCGCGACGGCGAAACGTTCTTCGTCCCGCCCTACGTTGGCCATCGAGGTTGGATCGGGATTCGACTCGACACCAAAATCGCCGTCGACGAGTTGTACGAACTCCTTGACTACGCGTACTGTCTCGTCGCGCCGGCCTCGTTGGTTCAACGCATGCGTTGAGTGAAAGATCACGGTGCCTCGTTCACGAGCGACTGCTGGCCCAAACTCCTTCGTGACAGCGGGCCCAGAAGCCCGCCCAGGACGATGCGTCGAGCGCTTCGAACATTGCGACTGCGTCATGTCCCCTTCAATGAGGTCCCCACGGCGCATGCCCCTGATCGTTGTCGAGAGTACAGCGCCACAATTTCACGCAGGGGAGATTAGCGAGCGTCACTTTCTGTGGATAACGTGCGCA
>CAWICL010000082.1:0-15705 GCA_963834545.1 uncultured Acidimicrobiaceae bacterium
CCGCGGGGATAAGGGTTCTCACAAAGTCCTGAGACCTTCGACTTTAAAAACTGAGTAAGGTCGTGGTGTGCAAACACCCGCCCTGCCCCCTCAGGGTGCAACGGTTCGTGCGCGCCGGTGGCGCCGTATACGACGTGCCGTTGCACTGCCCCTGGCCGCCCTCGCGCTTTCTGGTTGTACCGTGCCTTCCTTCGGGGCCTACAAGGGGGCGACGACGAGTTCGAAGTCGACTTTCCACCTGTGGCAAGGGTTCTCGATTGGCGCGGTAATCATCGGTGTCTTTGTTTGTCTGTTGGTGCTCTACGCGGTGCTTCGTTATCGACGAAAGGGCGACAACATCCCCGCCCAAAGCCAGTACCACCTGCCACTCGAGTTGGCTTACACCGTGATACCGATTCTGATCGTCTTTGGTCTCTTCGCCGCGACACTCGTAGTCGAGAATAAGGAGACCGCGAACCCCAAGACCAACGTCATCGTGAACGTGAACGCGTTTCAGTGGGGATGGAAGTTCACCTACCCCGGCACGAGCGCCTTCGTGTACGGACAGACCACACAAAGTCCTGAAATGGTGATGCCCGTTGACGAGAACGTGCACTTCAATCTCACGTCGTCTGACGTCATCCACGGTTTCTACGTAAAGGCCTTCAACTTCTCTCGCTACGCCCTGCCCGGCGTGAAGAACGAGTTCACGATCATGGCTCAAAAGACGGGTACGTACTTCGGACAGTGCACGCAGCTCTGCGGTTTGTATCACTCGTTGATGTGGTTCCGCGTCAAGGTCGTCTCGCAGAGTCAGTACGCCACCTGGATCGCCTCGTTCAACAATCCCGTAGACGAGGCCGCCGCCAAGGCCGCGGCCAAGACCACCTACCAGCAGACCTCAAGCGTCGTGCCGACCCATGGCTCGACGACGAAGTTCGGGAGATAGATACATGACTGACGTTCTCGACCCACCCGTTCACCTGCCGCCGTCACACCCCGCGCCCGACGAGCACGGACACGACGAACACCACGGCCCCACCGGACTCTTGAAGTGGATGACGACCACCGACCACAAGGTCATTGGGCTCTCCTACACCGTCACGTCGGTGATCATGTTGGTCATTGGTGGCATCTTTGCCGAGATCATTCGTGCCCAACTCTCGACGCCCAATGGCTCGCTAGTCTCACTTGCCCAGTACAACGAGTTGTTCACGATGCACGGCTCGGTGATGATCTACTTGTTCGCCGGTCCCTTCGCCTTCGGTGGCCTGGCGAACATCATGGTGCCCATTCAAATCGGCGCACCCGACATGGCCTTTCCCAGACTGAACGCGTTGTCCTATTGGCTCTATCTCACCGGCGCGATCACGATGCTGTCGGGATTCTTCACGGCCGGTGGCGCCGCGAACTTCGGCTGGGTGGCTTACGCGCCACTCTCGAACTCGGTGAACACCCCGGGTGCGGGTGCGGACTTGTGGATCGGCGGTCTGCTCTTGACGGGGTTCTCGGCGATCTTCACCGGCGTCAATCTTTGCGCCACGATTTTCTACTTACGCGCACCGGGCATGACCATGTTTCGCATGCCGATCTTCACGTGGAACATGTTGGTCACTGGCATCTTGATCTTGCTGGCGTTCCCGGTCCTGACCGCGGGCTTGATCATGCTTTATTGTGACCGGCACTTCGGCACCCATATCTTCTCGGTCGCGGGAGGTGGTGTGCCCGTGCTCTGGCAGCATATTTTCTGGTTCTGGGCCATCCCGAGGTCTACATCCTCGCCTTACCGTTCTTCGGTATGGCGACCGAAATCATCGCGGTGTTTTCTCGCAAGCCCGTCTTTGGCTACAAGGGCATGGTCTTTGCCACGCTGACCATCGCAGCGCTGTCGCTCGGCGTGTGCGGCCCACCACATGTTCACCACCGGCGTCGTGCTCTTGCCGTTCTTCTCGATCATGAGTCTTCTGATCGCGGTCCCGACGGGAATAAAGATATTCAACTGGATAGGAACGATGTGGCGAGGCGAGATATGGTTCTCGACCGCGATGCTGATGGCCATAGGATTCCTCGTCACCTTCCTCATTGGGGGACTCACGGGCATCTACCTCGCGAGCCCGCCACTGGACTTCTTCACCCACGACACCTACTTCGTCGTCGCTCACTTCCACTCGGTCGTGATGGCGCTCGTGCTCGCGGGCATGGGCGGTCTCTATTACGGCCGAAAAGATCACCGGCTACCTGCTCAACGAACCCATCGGAAAATTGCAATTCTGGTTCCTCTTCATTGGCTCCCAGGTGTTCACCTTCCCGCTCGTACATCTTGGGTCTCGAAGGAATGCCTCGACGCGTGGCGATCTACCCGCACGACCCTCAGTGGAAGTTCCTCAACGACGTCAGTACCTTCGGAGCGGTCTTGATCGGCATCTCGACCATTCTGTTCGTCGTGAACGTCGCCGTAAGTTGGAAGCGCTATCCCGCTGGTGACAACCCGTGGGACGCCCAGACCCTGGAATGGTTCACGACGTCGCCTCCGCCACACCACAACTTCTACCGCCTACCCCAGATTCGCTCGGAGCGACCGACGTGGGACTACAACCACCCCGATCACCTCTCGCGTCGACACGGTGAACACGCTGACGCCACCAAGCTGGAGAAAGAGTCGGTCTCATGAGAGTCGAAGCCAAGGTGTTGCTCGGACTCGGCCTGTTCTTTGGCTTGATGTGTGCGGTCTACTGGAACTGGAGTCTCGAAAACGCCGGCGGCGTCATGATGTTCGCGGGCATGCTCTTGTGCTTCTTGCCGGGTTCGTACTACTACTTTTGGAGCCGACGCATGAAGGCTCGCCCCGAAGATGATCCTCAGGCGACCCAAGCCCAAGGAGCGGGCTTCGTCGGTACGTTCCCGGGAACGTCCATCTGGCCCTTCACCCTCGGCATGGGTGCCTTCTTCGTTGTCTTGTCGCTCGTCTTTGGCATTTGGTTCCTCGTGCCGGGCCTCGGTCTCGTCGTCTGGGCTCTGTTCGGCGGAACCGCAGAAGGTCGTCGCGGCGGCGATCACTAGGTCCCCGCAAGACCCGTCACCGACTCGTCTTAGAAATCCCTGAGAATCAACGAAAGATGCTTGACCTGCTCGTTATTACTACTTAATCTAGTGAAATTATAGTTAATAGCCAGAAGGAGTCACCATGTCACTTCGCTTCATCGATCGCGTCAGCGAGGCGCCGCACCAACGCGCCGAAGAGATCCACGCATTCCTCGAAGAACTCGGTCTGCCCGACACTCGGCTCAGCCCCGCGCAATTAGAGCTCGTGGTCAATGCCGTGGCCGCGCGACCCGACCTCTACGAGGACCTCATCGTCGACGACCGCGACAGTCGCTGGTGGCTGTTGCTGTTTCGCACGCCCAACTTCGAGGTCAAACTTCTCACCTGGGAACGCGGCCAGTCTTCTGACTGGCACGACCACGGTGGATCCTCGGGAGCCTTTCGTGTCACCAGCGGTGCGCTTCGCGAAAGCCACCGCGCCCAGGATTCGGTGAGTGTCGAGAAGGCGATCTTTGCTCCGGGCGAATTCGCGTCCTTTGGCACTGACTACGTGCACGACGTCGACTTCGAGTCGGGCGAACCCGCCGTGAGTATCCACGCCTACTCGCCACCTCTAAGTGGTCTCACGTTCTACGACCGGACACCTTTTGGCTTCATCGCGCGCGAGTTCATAGAAGAAGAACGCCGATCGACCTTTCGAACGACCCAGCCCGTGCCCGAGGAATGAATCGCAGGTCTCGTGAACCGTTGACGCCAATCAGCAGTTCACGATTCTTCTAAACCCGCCCTCGGCCCTGGATCCGAGGGCGGGTTTTGCTGTCACTGCTCATCCCCGCGAAAGGTCGAACCCGTTCGCACCATCGTGAAAGCCGACCCAGTCAGGGACTCTTGGCAATCGAGTGGTGAGGTGCTTTTGCCTAGTATGGGATGCGTTGCGCTGCCTGTGAAAACTTTCACGTCAGCACCAAATGAAGGAGACGCTGTGGCAGTCATGGAGAGTTCGACGAATGTGGTCCTCGGTGGAACCAGGGGCGGACCCGATGTCACGCACCTTCGAAAGGACCGGTGGTGGCTTCAGCCCGTCGTGACGATGTCGATCCTCACGGCCTTCGTCATCTACTCCACGTGGGCCGCGTTTCAGAACAAGGACTACTACGTGGGTGCCCTCGTGCACCGCGACCTGATCAGTCCCTTCTACTCGCCGTGCATCGCGAGCGACTGCGTCGCGGGATCCAAAGCAGGTTTCGCGCTCAACGGCTGGTCGCTTTCACCAGCGTTACTGATCCTCATCTTCCCCCTCGGTTTTCGACTCACCTGCTACTACTACCGTCGCAGTTACTACCGCGCCTTTTGGTGGTCTCCTCCGGCGTGCGCGGTAAGTGACGCCCACGCCACGTACACCGGCGAGACGCGCTTCCCACTGATCATGCAAAACGCGCACCGGTACTTCTTCTACGCCGGGCTGGTCTTTAATACGCTCCTCACCTACGACGCCGTGCGCGCGTTTCGCCAGCCCGGTCTCGGCTGGGGCGTCACCGTCGGCACCATCGTGCTGAGCGTGAACGCGGTCTTGTTGTGGCTGTACTCGCTCAGTTGTCACGCCTGTCGACACCTGTGCGGTGGTCAAGTGAAGAGTTTCTCCCAGCACAAATTGCGTTACCGTTTCTGGAAGTTCGTGACACCGCTTAACGCCAAGCACATGAACTTTGCCTGGTCCTCGCTCATCTTCGTCGCGCTCACCGACGTCTACGTGCGACTCGTCGCCTCGGGCGCCCTCACCGACTACAAACTCTTCTAGATCAAGGATTCTTTGTGACCACCTACGAACACCACGAATACGACGTCTTGATCATCGGGGCGGGTGGCGCGGGACTGCGCGCCGCGATTGAAGCCAAACAGCGTGGCCTGAAAGTTGGCATCGTCACCAAGTCGCTGCTCGGAAAGGCCCACACCGTCATGGCCGAAGGAGGCATGGCGGCCGCCATGGGAAACGTCTATCCCGAGGACAACTGGATGGTCCATTTTCGCGACACCATGCGTGGGGGCAAGTACCTCAACAACTACCGCATGGCCGAGTTGCACGCGAAAGAAGCCCCCGATCGTGTCTGGGAACTCGAACAATGGGGAGCCCTCTTTGACCGCACGAAGGACGGCAAGATCCTCCAGCGCGACTTCGGCGGGCACCGCTACGCACGACTCGCGCACGTCGGAGACCGCACGGGTCTCGAACTGATTCGAACGTTGCAGCAAAAGGTTGTCTCGATGGGCACCGACGTGTTTATGGAATGCAAGGTCTTGAAACTGGTGCACGACGCCAACGGGCGCGTCGCGGGATGCGTGGCGTACTGGCGCGCGACCGGGGAGTTCGTCACGTTCAACGCCAAGTCCGTCATCCTCGCCACGGGCGGGGCCGGTAAGTCTTGGAAATTCACGTCCAACTCGTGGGAGGGTACCGGGGACGGTCACGCCATGGCGTTGTGGGCGGGCGCCCAGCTGATCGACATGGAGTGCATCCAGTTCCACCCGACGGGCATGGTCTGGCCGCTCAGTGTGCGCGGCCTGCTCGTCACCGAAGGCGTTCGTGGCGACGGTGGGGTCCTGCGCAATTCGAACGGTGAGCGGTTCATGTTCAATTACGTGGCCGACATGTTCCGCGCCGAAACGGCCGAAACCGAAGAAGAGGCCGACAAATGGTACGACGACCACACGGCGGGACGACGACCCCCCGAACTGTTGCCACGTGACGAAGTGGCACGCGCCATCAACTCCGAGGTGAAAGCGGGACGCGGGACAGCCACACGGCGGGGTGTATCTCGACATCGCCTCGCGGCGCAGTCCCGAGTTCATCCGCCGTCGACTCCCCTCGATGTACCACCAATTCATGGAGCTCGCGGGCGTGGACATCACGACCGAGTCCATGGAGATCGGACCGACCTGTCACTACATCATGGGTGGCGTGAAGGTCGACGCCGAAACCGCGGCCACTCTCGCACCGGGCCTGTTCGCCGCGGGCGAAGTCGCTGGCGGCATGCACGGCGCGAACCGTCTCGGCGGGAATTCATTGAGTGACCTCATCGTCTTTGGACGCCGCGCGGGCATGGGTGCAGCGGACTGGGTCGAATCGGGCCAAGCCGCGACGACACTGGACATGGGCGAAGTGGAAGCGGCCGTCAACGAAGCGCTGGCGCCTTTCGAGCGCACCAGCGGCGAGAATCCCTACGACATCCAGCGCGATCTCCAAGAGATGATGCAGGCGAACGTCGGCATTATCCGCACGCAAACCGAGCTCGAATACGCCGCCACGCAATTGGACGTCATCAGCGAACGAGTGAAGAACATCGCGGTAAAGGGCGGACGGGCCTACAACCCCGGATGGAACCTCACGACGGACTTGCCCGCCATGCTCACGGTCTGCCAGTGCGTCACCAAGGGAGCGACCCTTCGCAAGGAATCGCGTGGTGGACACACGCGCGAGGACTTCCCCGCGGCCGATCCGGCGTTCGCCACGTTCAATTTCGCGCATTCATCAAAGGGTGGCAACTGGGACAGTCCCATCGAGACCGTGGAGTCACCGCTGCTCGCAATGCCCGACGATCTCAAAGCTCTGCTCGAGGAGGGACACTGATGGCCAACGTAACGATGCGAATCTGGCGCGGAGATTCCAACGGAGGCGATTTCGAGACGTTCACGCTGGCCCAGAACGAGGGTGAGGTGGTGCTCGACGTGATCCACCGCATCCAAGCGACCGAGGCACCGGACTTGGCGTGTCGTTGGAACTGCAAGGCGGGCAAATGTGGCTCGTGTTCGGCCGAGATCAACGGCAAGCCTCGACTCATGTGCATGACGAGAATGGATCAACTCCCCGAGGGCGAGGTGACCGTTACGCCAATGAAGACGTTTCCCATCATTCGAGACCTCGTCACCGACGTCTCGTTCAACTTCATCCAGGCGCAAAAAGTGCCCGCACTCTTGCCCCCGCCCATGCCCGAGGGCGGTTATCGAATGTTCCAAGAGGACGTTGAGCGCGGACAAGAGTTTCGCAAATGCATCGAGTGCTTCATGTGCCAAGACGTGTGTCACGTCATTCGCGACCACGAGGAGAACAAGGTCCACTACGCCGGTCCACGATTCTTCATCCGTTACGCCGAATTGGAGATGCATCCACTCGACACGAACGACCGCCGTCACCTGATCCGCGAAGAGATGGGTCTGGGATACTGCAACATCACGAAATGCTGCACCGAGGTGTGCCCCGAGAACATCCACATCACCGATAACGCCATCATTCCTCTGAAGGAAAGGGTCGTCGACGCGCACTATGACCCGGTGGCGTGGCTCGGGCGCAAGATACGACGAAAGACCACCCGATCGGCCCACGAGGCCGCCGTACAACCAGCGCCCTAGGCCGTGACAGACTTCCTGACGGACGCGTGGTTTGTTCGTCTGAACGAGACGTTGGCTAAGGCCAAGTCCATCCCCGGACGCAAACCAGACTCGGTGTTTCGCATCGTGCTCGAGTTTTCCGACACACCAAAGTCGGTGCCCCACGCCCTCACCTTCACTATTGAAGGCAAGCGCGCGAGCGTCTCACCCGGTGACCACTTCTTTGCCGACACGCTCGTGCGCCTCTCCTATTCCGACGCAAACTCGATGTTCAAGGGCCAACTCGATAGCGCGACAGCTTTACGCCAAGGTCGAATCAAGGTGCGCGGTGACATCAACGCCATGGTGCCCTTGCTCAATTGGCTCCAACAAGCTCACCCGCACGCCGACTCGCGAATCCAACAGCCGGACCCTGACCTGGCGTCAGAGTCAGAGTCGTGAGGTCGGCGACGTAGCTTGCTACGTGATGAGATCGAAGCCTCGAATCAAAACATGATCGAATCTAAGAAGTTCCCCTCAACTCGAAACGATAGCAACTCTGTCAATTGAGAAGGTTGAATTATTCAAGACTCCGCCACTGCGTAGTCCAACCGTAACGCCGCCGTCACCGACCGCCGCAAGCGCAAGTCGAAGTTGTTGCGCGACGGCCGTGGCTCGAGCGAGACCTACTGCGCTCGCTGCAGCACCACTGCTCGTCGGATCCGAATAGCCAACAACACTCAGCGACGGGAATTTCTCCTTCTTCACGGCCTTAGCAATCGTCAGAAGGACAACTTGTTGTGACGGAGTCAACGTCGTAACACCCACCGCGAAGTAGAAATGCTCTCGAATAGGTGAACGAACAAGTGTTGTCGTCGTCGTGGGCGGAAGTGTCGTGGTTGTCGTCGTGGTGGTCGTGGACGTGGTCGTTGTCGCGACATTGTGATGCAACGTCGTCGACGAGGTTGTCGAAGAGGTGGACGTCGATGAAGTGGCCGACGGGGCGACAAATCCTGATCCAAAACTTCGTACGACGTTGTGGTACGCGTCGGCGAGCACGACCATATTATTGACGTCATCGACGGCGAGGAAGTTCGCGTCGTTGCTACCGATCGCCGCCGCAGTCGGCGCGCCACCATCACCATACGGAGCTGCAGTCTGGACGCCTCCACCGGCGATGATGTAAATGGATCCCTTGGTGTACGAACTGAGTCCGTAGGAGCAACTACTCGAGCAATTGGACATCGCGAGCATGTCGACGACTTGGAAGTGATTGTTAACGAACAGGAGATTGCCTTGGGCGTCGAAGGTGGTCCCCGTGGGGTAGCCAACGTTCGTGTTCAACGCCGAGCTACCCGAAGCCGAAGGGTACGTATAGTAATACGGGTGCTCCGTCAAAACGTAGGCGTCGCCAGGAGTCCACGTGCACTGCGTCGAACCGCTTCCACAGTCTGAAGCCAGTACGTATCCAGGATTGGAAGCCGATTCGGCGAGGACGACCAATTCGTCAGTGTCCGAGTCGGTGATGATTAGGTTGTTACTCGAATCCACCGCGATGCCACGTGATTCCTCGAAGTACCACGCGAAACCACTCTGCCCTTCGAAAAGTGCGAAGCTAGAAGGCCCCCAGTGTCCTGCCAGGGTGTAGACATGACCCTTCGTCCACGTGCACGGTGAGGCGCCACCGCCACAGTCCGAAGCCAGGGTGTAGCCGGGATTCGAGGTGGACATCGCGAGGGCGACCACAGCACTTCCGTAGTCGTCGATGAGCAGATTGCCCGACGAGTCAAAGGTTGCGTAATCAGGTTGCTCCATTGTTGAAGTAGTGGCGCTCGTGCCGTCACTCAGCGCCGCGTTGGTTCCGTCACCAACGATGACGTAGATATCGCCGGGAGTCCAGGTACACGCCGAGGAACCACTTCCGCAGTCCGATCGAAGTGGATAACCAGGGTTGCTCGACGAGACCGCCAGGACGAGGACGTTGTCCGCAGTCTGAACCGGAATGATGATGTTGCCCGAACTATCGACCGCGATTCCAGTCGGCTCGTAAAGGTCGTAGGTCTGTGCGCTCGAGCCATCGGCAGTTCCGGCGCCAACGCCCGCGAGGTCGTAAATGTCGCCTTGAGTCCACGTGCACAGGCCCGTGCAGTTGTAGCCCAAGTCGTAGCCAGGGTTCGTCGCCGAATTCGCTAATACCTGAACGAAACCGTTGCGATCAGCGATCAAATAGTTCCCTTCTGCGTCCACCGCGACGCCAGCGGGTCGGTCCAATGACGTCGCCGTACCAGCGACGCCGCTCTGAGGTCCGCTCAGACTTCCGTAATCGCCCGCGACGAGTTCGATGGTATTCAATAAAGGCGTCGCGTTCGCAGTCAGCGCGAATCCCGTCATGGCCATCGCCGTTACGAGCACAAATGACGTCACGACCACGGCCGCCGATGATTGTCTACGATTCTTCAACATGATCCCCCTATGAACCAACTTCACGAGAAGCCGATTACCTATTGCTAAAGAATAGACAATCAATCAAGAATCATCGAGGGATTGAGGTGGGCAGCATCGGACATTTCCCGGAACATCAGAACCCTCGTTGCCAGCACCGATTGACCACCCTGGCCCACGTGCGTCGTGGTGACTACAAATGGCTGCTCGGCCCCGATTGCTCTAAATGAGACCGAGAGCCTTCACTTCGTCACGTTCACTAAGGAGTTCCTCAGTGGTCACCTTGATTCGTCCGGCGGCGAACTCGTTCATCTCGAATCCCTTTTTCACTTCCCATGCACCGCGGGCATCAACGCTGATAGGGAGTCCGAACGTAAGCCCTTCGGGGGTACCGTACTCACCTTGACTCGTCACGGCGACGGAAACACAGTCATCGCTCGGCGTCGGCGTCGTCAGGCCAACGACCGTGTCGATAGCCGCGTTCGCCGCCGAAGCCGCCGAACTGAGTCCACGCGCCTCGATGATTGCGGCGCCTCGCTTCTGCACCGTCGTTATGAAGTCTCCCTCGAGCCACGCGTGGTCACTGATGGCTTCGGTCGCTTTCTTACCCGCGACGGTGGCGTTGGCAAAATCGGGGAACTGCGTCGCTGAGTGATTGCCCCAGATCGCGAGGTTCTTAACGTCGCGCACCGCGGCGCCAGCCTTCTTCGCGAGTTGGGTCTCCGCTCGATTCTGGTCCAAGCGCGTCATTGCGAACCAGCGATCCGCTGGGACTTCGGATGCGTTCGATCTCGCAATGAGACAATTGGTGTTGCAAGGATTGCCCACGACGAGCACACGCACGTCGCTCGCCGCATTCGCCGCGATGGCTTGACCTTGAGGCTTGAAGATCCCACCATTCACGTTCAAGAGATCGCCACGCTCCATACCGGCCTTACGAGGGATCGAACCGACCAGCAACGCCCAATTCGTGCCATCAAAGGCGTGCTTCAGATCACTCGTGGCTTCAATCCCGGCAAGCAGGGGGAACGCACAGTCATCGAGTTCCATGACGACGCCATGGAGTGACTTCATCGCGGGCTCAATCTCCAAGAGACGTAACACGATGGGTGTGTCGGGCCCGAGCAATTGGCCCGAGGCGATGCGAAACAGCAATTGGTAGCCAATCTGACCGGCAGCGCCGGTCACGGTCACGTTAACGGGGGTAGTCATGTTGCTCCTTATTTCACTTAGAGGCGCTCAGCGACAGCGGCACCGAACTCTGAACACTTCACCTCGGTCGCCCCTTGCATCTGGCGTGCGAAGTCATAGGTCACGATCTTCTCCGCAATTGTCGCCTCGAGAGCACGGATGATGTCCTCGGCGGCACTGGTCCAGCCTAAGTGTTCGAACATCAAGACACCCGACAGCAACACCGATCCGGGATTCACCTTGTCCTGTCCTGCGTACTTTGGTGCGGTGCCGTGCGTAGCTTCGAAGATGCCGTGGCCCGACACGTAGTTGATGTTGGCGCCTGGCGCAATACCAATACCGCCCACCTGTGCGGCTAGTGCGTCAGAGAGATAATCGCCGTTCAGGTTCATCGTGGCGATCACCGAGAACTCCGAAGGGCGAGTTAAGACTTGTTGGAGCGTGATGTCAGCGATTGAGTCCTTCACGAGAAGCTTCGATCCGGGCTTTCCGCCACAATCGTCCCAGCCAACCGCTACGTCAGAGAACTCATTTCGAACGAGTTCATAGCCCCACTTCATGAAAGCACCTTCAGTGAACTTTTGAATGTTCCCCTTGTGTACGAGATTCACCGACTCACGCTTGTGTTCGAGTGCGTACTTAATGGCAGCACGAATCAACCGCTCGGACCCAAACTTCGAGATCGGCTTGATGCCAATGCCACTCATCTCTCGGATGTCCCAGCCGTAACTGTCCTTCAAGAACGCGCGCAACTTTTCCGCTTCGGGCGTGCCCGCTTCGAGCTCAAGACCGGCGTAGACATCTTCGGTGTTCTCTCGAAAGATCACCATGTCCACGAGTTCGGGGTGCTTCACCGGTGAAGGCACGCCTTGGAACCAACGCACGGGTCGAAGGCACACGTAGAGGTCGAGTATCTGTCGCAGGGCCACGTTCAACGAACGAAATCCCCCACCAATCGGTGTCGTGAGTGGTCCCTTAATCCCGATTAAATAGTCTCGAAAGTCAATGATCGTCTGCTCGGGCAGCCACTCACCGGTCTCCTTGAAGGCCTTCTCGCCCGCGAGTACCTCTTTCCATTCGATGTCTTTGCCGTATTTCTTTGCCGCAGTGTCGAGCACCAGCTTCGCCGCGGGCCAGATATCCACGCCGATGCCGTCGCCTTCGATGAAGGGGATGATGGGGTTATTTGGGACAGTGAGAACGCCATCGGCGCTCATTGTGATTTTCTCAGCCATGGCCTCATCCTACGGCGAATTGAACAAGCCCTCTTTATGACGAAAGTCCCTTTCGGCGCCCGTCAACGCGAGAGCGCCGCGTAAATCTCGCGAGTCGCCGTGGAGCGATTGAGGGTATAAAAGTGCAGTCCCGGCGCATTGGCCTCAAGGAGCTGCTCACATAATTCGACCGCGGCTCGAATGCCCTCGGCGCGCACCGCCTTCGGCCCCCCATCAGCGTCAGCCTTCACCAAGCGCATGACCAGTTCTCGGGGAACGCGAGTTCCCATCATCGTCATGCGTTCAATACCGCTCAGTGTCGTGACGGGCATGATGCCCGGCAACACCGGCTTGGTGAGACCGAGTTCGGCGAGTTCGTCGACCAAGCGTGACCATTCATCGAACTCGAACAGAAATTGCGTGACGGCAAAATCAGCGAGCTCGAGCTTCTGAGCAAGATAGGTTCGATCACTCTTCAAGTCAGGTGACCTCGGGTGACCCTGCGGATGAGCGGCGACGCCAATACAGAACTCGCCGGTCTCGCGGGCCAGTTCGACGAGGTCAATCGCGTGGGTGAACTCCGAAGCAGCGAGCGCCGGGTCATCGGGAATGTCGCCACCTAATGCCATGACGTTGTGTACGCCGGCGTCCAGGTAATTCTTCAAGATGTCGCGCATCTCAGAGCGTGAATGGCCAACGCAGATCAAGTGCGCCATCGCGGTCAGCGTGCCGCCGCGTTGGATTTGGGTCACCAGATCAAACGTGCGCTGGCGCGATGCTCGACCGCCCCGGTAGGTAACCGAGACGAACGAGGGGTGCAGCGGCTCGAGATCCACGAGGGTTTGAGCGAGTACCGCACTCTCTTCGTCGGATTTTGGCGGGAAGAACTCGAAGGAGTGCGTGGTACCCGCGTGCATCAAATCGACGATGCGCACGAAGCTACTTCACCCGACCAAAGTCGTCCTCGAGACGGACGATGTCGTCTTCACCAAAGTACGTACCGTGCTGAACCTCAATGAAAACCACGGGCTTGGTCCCGTGGTTTTCACAGCGATGCGCCTGTCCGATGCCGACGTCAATACTGTCACCAGGTCCCAGTTTGTATTCAGTTCCGTCCAAAATCACCGTTGCATCGCCATCAACGATGAACCAGTGCTCGGCTCGTTTGGCGTGGGTTTGGTAACTCAAACGCTTACCGGGCAGCACCACGATTCTCTTGATTTTGTGATCGAACTTCGAGTCGTCAATCACCGTGAAGTTCCCCCACGGTCGCTCGTCGTACTCTCGACCTCGGTCGTCTTTGTTCGTCATCGCACCTTCTCTGCGGCCAAAACGGCGTTACGTAACAGCATGGCACGAGTCATCGGGCCAACGCCACCGAGCCGAGGCGTAATCCACGCGGCGACCTCTTGGACATCATCAGCAATATCACTCAACAATTTTCGACCCTCGAAGGTAGTCCCGGCTCCCACGACCGCGGCACCAGGTTTCACCATGTCGCGCGTGACAATTCCCGCGCGCCCCGCGGCCGAAACAATGATGTCGGCACTGCGAACAATCGATGCCATATCTTCGACACCGGTGTGCACGACACTTACCGCAGCATTGCAATTCGCACGCTTCATAGCAAGCAGTAATGCCAGTGGTCGCCCGATGGTGATACCCCGGCCAATGATCGCCACGTGTTTGCCTTCGACGGGAACCTCGTAGTGTGCGAGCAACTCCACGATGCCCGCGGGTGTGCAGGGTAACGGGCCTGGCACTCCCATCACCAAACGACCAAGGTTGGTCGGGTGCAGTCCGTCGACATCCTTCTCGGGATGCACGCGCAGCAGCACCTCTTCTTCATTGATCCCTTCCGGCAGGGGCAACTGCACCAGAATCGAGTGCACCTCGTCGTTGGCATTAAAGCGATCAATCACCGCTTCAATTTCAGACTGGGAGACGTCGGCACCGAGGTGCTCGTCAAACGATCGAACACCTATCTCGGCACACTCTTCGATCTTCATGGCAACATATCGCGCACTCGAAGAATCATCACCAACGAGCACGGTGCCAAGCCCCGGTGTACGACCCGCCACACGAAGGCGTTGTGCGCGATCAGCCAACTCCATCTTGATCCGTGCGGCGACGGGCTCGCCGTCCAGCAACTGTGCAGCCATAGCGCTCCTAATGACGAAAGTGACGCTCACCAGTGAGCATCATCACGATACCGGCGGCGTTCGCCGCATCGATTACTTCTTGATCACGTACCGAACCACCGGGCTGGACGACCGAGGTTACCCCGGCGCCCGTCAACGACTCGAGACCATCGGCAAAGGGGAAGAAAGCGTCAGACGCCGCGGCGCTCCCGATCGCGTGCTCGCCTGCTTTTCCAGTGGCGATATTCGCGGCGACGACGCGAGATTGTTGGCCAGCGCCGACTCCGACCGCGACACCGTCTCGAGCGAGCACGATCGCGTTGGACGTCGTACGCGCGCACACGCGCCACGCCACGACGAGATCTTCGAGTTGCTGTTCCGTGGGTGTTCGTTGCGTCACGCAGCGCCACTGGTCAACGGGCGTCAGAAGTTCGTCGGCGTTCTGAACAAGTGCCGTATGACCAAAGGTGCGGATCGAGAGGCCCAGTGGCTCGGGCGAGGGGGCGCTCAACAGTCGAGTGGCCTTTCGTCGAGCCACCAAGATCTGGATTGCTTCGTCATCAATGGATGAGGCGATGATGACGTCGGCTTGAGGTCCCGCGGCGATGAGACGTGCCACCTCGGCGTCCAAGGCACCTCCAACGGCCACGATGCCGCCAAAGGCGCTTTGTGGGTCGGCCCGCAGAGCTTTCTAAACGCGTCGGCGAGCGACGTGCCAAGCGCGGCGCCAGAGGCGTTCGCGTGCTTGATGATCGCGACGGCATGCTTCGATGGCGCGTCATCGTGGAGCTCGTGCACGAGCCGCCAGGCCGCGTCGGCGTCAAAGAGATTGAGATAGGAAAGCGCCGAGCCGCCATGTTGGACAACACCGTCCCACCATGGCGTCGTACCGAATTCGCGGTACCGCGCGCCGACCTGATGTGGGTTCTCTCCGTAGCGTGTGACGCTGGCTCGCTCCAAAGTGAGATGGATGGTTTCAGGAACCGCGGCGTCGCTGCCCGCGAGCGCCTCGCCAATCTCACCTCCCTCGTCGAACCAACGAACGATCTGTGCATCGTAGGCGGCGGTGTGGGCAAAGGCGGCTCGAGCCAAGGCGTGACGTGTCGCGTCGGACAACGTTCCCTTTTCTCGGAGTTCACCGAGCACCGGCTCATACTGTTCGGGGCTCGTAAGGATTGCGACGTGTTGATGATTCTTCGCGGCGCTTCGAACCATCGAGGGTCCCCCGATATCGATGAGCTCGATCGAAGGATTTGACGAAAAGGGGTAGAGGTTACTTACGACGATGTCAATGGGTGTGATGTCGTGGGCACTCAGAGCCGCCAGGTGTGCGG
>CAWICL010000083.1:0-17268 GCA_963834545.1 uncultured Acidimicrobiaceae bacterium
GATAATCTGACCGATCGGCCGGATCGGACTGGTCAGTCGGATAACTTCTAGCGAGGAACTTGCGCCCATGCCGCCTGAGACGACACCTCCGACGGCCGCATCGTCGGCTTCATGGACATCGGCACCAACGCGGTGCGGCTGCTGCTGGTGCGGTTCAACCCGAACCGCTCGTACACCATCCTGACGCGCCAGCGCGAGGCGGTGCGCCTCGGCGAGGGCGAGTTCCCCGAGCAGCGCCTGCAAACAGCAGGCCATGCACCGCGCGGTGCTCGTCTGCGCGCGGTTCGCCGACATGGCGCGCTCGTACGGCGCCGCCGAGATCGTCGCCGTGGCCACCTCCGCCAGCCGCGAGGCCGAAAACCAGAAGCGGTTTCTCAAGCTCCTCGAGCAGAAAGCGCGGCTGGACGTGCGCGTGGTCTCCGGCAAGGAGGAAGCGCGCCTGATCTACCTGGGCGTCTCCAGCGGAGTCAACCTCGGCCAGCAGCGCGCGCTCTTCATGGACATCGGCGGCGGCAGCACCGAGGTCGCCGTCGGCGACCAGCACCAGTACCAGTTCCTCGACACGCTCAAGCTCGGCGCCATCCGCCTGACCACGCTCTTCTTCCTGCCCGACGAGACTGACCCGGTCCCGCCGGCGCGCTACAACCTCATCAAGCGCTACGTCCGCAACATCAGCGTCCGCACCGTCCAGAAACTGCGGCAGGACAAATTCGACATTGCCATCGGCTCGTCGGGGACCATTGTCAGCCTGGCGGAAATCGCCGCGCGGCTGTTCCGCAAGCGGCCGTGGCGCAAGGACGAACGCTCAGCCGCGAGCAACTGCGCGAGGTGATCAGTTCGCCGGTCATCGCGGCAGGAACAAGATACGCCAGTGACTTGCCAACACCGGTGCCCGCTTCGATCATTCGATGTTCACGACGTGAGAATCCTTCGGCGACCGAACGAACCATGAGATGTTGTCCCTCTCGGTCCTCGCCTCCACCGGGCAGGTCACGGGTGATCAGCGTGAGCAGCTCTAAGGCGCGCTGTGCGTCGATGGTGATGACGTCGTTGTCTAGTTGGATACCGACGTCAATGTCGACCTCTACGTCGAGCGTGGGCTCGTCGGGGTCGAAGCAATCCACGCGTTGACCTTAGAGGTTGGCGACGGGATATTCGCCAGGGGAAAGACTAGGTTTTGTTCGTGCCAGACCCGCGTCCCGTCCCCGTGCCAACATCCATTGACGCTCGCACGGTTCCCCAGCACATCGCGGTGGTGATGGATGGCGACGGTCGGTGGGCGGAGCAACGAGGACTCCCAAGAACCGAAGGTCACGGTGCAGGTGAGAAGGCACTGGTCGACACGACCTATGGTGCGCTCTCGCTCGGGGTGAAGGCTCTGACCGTCTACGCGTTCTCGACAAGAATTGGCGCCGACCCGTTGACGAAGTTCGTTACTTGATGAACTTCAACCAAGGACTCTTGCATCGACACAAGCTTGACCTCCACGAACAAGGCGTGCGCATCACGTTCTCGGGACGCAAGGATTGGCGGGTACCGAAGAGGGTCTTGGCTGACATGGATGACGCGGAGCAACTCACGCGCAAGAACAAGGCGATGACGCTTAACATCGCCTTCAATTACGGCGGTCGCGCGGAGATTGTGGACGCGGTACGTCAACTCGTTCGAGATCAAGTGCCGGAATCGAAGATCAATGAGCGGAGCATTCGCACTCGGCTCTATCACCCCGAATTGCCCGATCCGGATCTGGTGATTCGAACGTCGGCCGAATACCGGATCTCGAATTTCTTGTTATGGGAATTGGCCTACGCCGAACTCATTTTCGTCGACGTCCTCTGGCCAGATTTTCGACGCGAGGACCTCTTTGAAGCCATTGGCGAGTATCAGCGTCGCGAGCGGCGATACGGCGGGGTGGACTCGTGATCGCGACTCGCATCACCCTCGTCGTGGGTTTGTTGCTGTATTGCTTCTTGTGGGTCATCGCCCTCAACGGGGCGTCGAATCTGATCGTGTTGCTCGCGATCCCACTCATTCTCGCGGTGCTGGTGTGGGCGGGTCTTTGGCTCGACCGGTATCTCGGCATCACCCCACGCAAGCAGCATTTCAGAGATCGAGACGATGAGACCAAGTCGTGAAAGAGCTCAGCGACGATGCCGTCGTGCTGCGCACGTATAAATCGGGCGAGGCGGATCGAATTGCGGTTCTGTGGACCCGCCAGCACGGCAAGGTTCGCGTACTCGCCAAAGGAATTCGCAAGGCAACGAGTCGACTCGGCGCTAATGTCGAAGCTCTCGCCCACGTTCACGTTGATCTGATCAAGAGCCGTGGCGACCTGTACATAACGCGCCACGTGCAGCACCTCGAACATCTTTCAACGCTTCGTTCGTCCTATGAGCGGATCAACGCCGGCTACGCCGTTGTTGAGGTAGTCGACGCGATTCCATCTGATGACGTCGCCGACGAAGGAATATACGAATTGCTCGTGCGCGTCCTCCAAACGCTCGATAATGCGGACTTCGTCGCCGACCTCGTGCCGGCGTCATTCTTCTTCAAACTCCTTTCCCTCGATGGTTCAGAACCGGTCGTGGACTCGTGCGTGAACTGCGGGCGCGAAGGTCCACTGGTGGCCTTTGACGCGAGCGTCGGTGGCACGTTGTGTGCGAACTGTCGAAGTGGTCAGCCGCTTTCAGGTGATGCCCTCGTCTTGATACGAAGAATCTTGGGCGGCGATCTTGCCTCGGTGTTGCGAGAGCTTCGGCGCGCGGCGCCGGAGAGGTCATGACGCTCGCTCATGAGGCGATCGAACAACACTTTGGCAAACGTCTCAAGGTCACCCGAGCAAACGCTCCGATCGCGCCCGCGGCACGTGACCACTAGGGTGCCTTCGAAAGAGGAATGTTGCCCGGCGCCCCCACTATTTTCTGGTTTCGACGAGACCTTCGATTGCACGACAATCCGGCGTTGGTCCAAGCCGTACGCCAGTCCAACGGCTCGGTAGCAGCGCTCTTTGTCATTGACGAGAACTTCGTCGGCACGAGTGGACCGGCGAGGATTGCCTATTTGCGTCGCACGCTCACGGCGCTCAACGAAACCTTGGAAGGATCACTCACCCTGCGTCGAGGCGAACCGGGGGCCGAGAATCCTCGCGCTGGCGCGAGAACTCGGAGCGCACGACGTCTACGCGACGAGGGACTTCGCTCCTCGTGGTCGTGAACGCGATCAACGAGTTGGTGAGGAACTGCGCGGCTCCGGTATCAACGTGCACTTCCTTGATTCGCCCTTCGTGGTCGAGCCGGGCACCGTGACGACCAAGACGGGTTCGCCCTGTCGGGTGTTCGGGGCTTTCGAACGAGGATGGCAGACAATCTCCTTGACGTCCCCTGTTGGCGCGCCGCAAGGCGTTGCGTGGTTGCGATGCGCGTCGGCGTCGCTCGATGAATTCGACCTCGTACCTCGAGCGAAGCGCCCTTCGTATTTTGGTGACTTGCCAGACGAGGGAACTGACGGGAATTTCCCCGCGGGCGAACGAGCGGGACAAGTGATGCTCGAAACCTTTGTGCAACGGGTGGACCACTACGACGAGACGAGGAACGTTCCCGGCCTCGACGCCAACCAGCGGCGAGCCCGTTCCTTCGATCGGAGCTCTGCACCCTCGTCAGGTTTCTTCCCGGATCCGCTCGACGCTTCGACACCGGGGCGCATTGCGTTTCGCCGCGAGATCTGCTGGCGAGAGTTTTACGCCGACGTCCTTTTTCACGAGCCTCGCTCAGCGACGCAGAGCTTGCAACCTTCGATGCGCCACTTGCTCGTCGACACCGGTCGCGTGGCCGAGGAGAAGTTCGTAAAATGGGCGAGGGACAGACTGGTTTTCCCCTCGTGGACGCGGGCATGCGCCAGTTGATGCACGAGGGGTGGATGCACAATCGAGTACGAATGGTGTGTGCGTCGTTCCTTGTCAAACACCTGCACGTGGACTGGCGCTGGGGAGCGAAATGGTTCATGTGGCGCCTCATCGACGGGGACATCGCGTCCAATCAGCACGGCTGGCAATGGGTCGCGGGTACCGGAACCGACCCGCGCCGTTTCAATCGAATCTTTAATCCGATCTTGCAGGCAACGCGCTTTGACCCGCACGGTGAGTACGTGCACCGTTGACGCTGCGGAACTTCGATCAACGCTCGGCACCGCAATGTCTCGAGCCTGGCGCTGGGTCGGGACTCTGCGCCCAATGGATACGTTGAGCCAACATCGATCTCGCGCCACGAGAACGAGCAGACGAAGCGCTCGCTCAATTCACGAGGCGCGAACACTCGCGAGTGGCGACGCGTGAAGAATTTCGGGGTCTACATCCACGTGCCGTTTTGCGCTCATCGCTGTGACTACTGCGCCTTTGCAACGTATTCTGACCGCGATCACCTCATGGCCGACTACGTCGACGCGGTTCGTCAAGAGATTCCCTGGGCCAAGGAGCAGTCCCTGGGCACCGGCGACCTCGGTCTTTTTCGGTGGCGGAACGCCGTCTCGTCTGACGCCCGATCAATTGCTCAGCATCCTTCACGAGGTGCCAATGGCCGAGGACTGCGAGGTGACCGTCAGTGCAATCCCGAGGACGCATCACTTGAACGGTTGGTGGCGTACAAGGATGGCGGCGTGACGAGGATGAGCTTCGGAGTCCAGTCAACCCAACCGCGGTGTTAAAGGACTTGGGCCGTCGCCACGGCATCATGGCGCATCGCGACGTCGCTGAAGTGGTCCACGAAGCGCAATTCGAGACCTGGAACATGGACCTCATCGTTGGCTCGCGCGCCGAAAGTCTCCGATGACGTGGCGCGAACACTCGATGACCTGTTGACGCTTCGATTCGCGCCGCCGCACATCAGTTGTTACGCGCTCACCCCCGAGCGAGCTACTCCCCTCGGTCAAGACCCGAGCCGTCATCCCGACGAGGACGCCACCGCCGACGCCTACGATCTCGTCGGCGCGACACTCGAAGCCAATGGTTATGAGTGGGAGGAGATCTCCGAACCGGGCCCGGCCGGGCCACGAGTGCCGTCACAATTACGTTTATTGGGACCACGATGATTACGTGGGTTTTGGTTCGGCCGCGCATAGCCACCAACGAGGAAGGCGTTTTTGGAACGTTCGAACGCCCGAGCGTTATATCGCCATGGTGAAGGCGGGACCCGCGCCCCGGGTGGTGAAGAGTTCCTCGATGCCTCGACGCAGCGCTTTGAGCGAGAGTCACTCGCACTTCGAACGAAGCGTGGTGTCGCGATTGAAGCATTCGAATCGCTCAAGGAGATCGCACATCTCGTCGACGTGCGAGATGGTCGAGTGACGATTAGGCCCGAGTCGCGTTTGGTCGCGAATCAAGTGATTGTTCGTCTCAAGAGTGGTTCGTAGTCCAGTAGCCTGAACGAATGGAAAAAGCGACGAACAACGAGATGACGCTCCTCGACAAGGTGACGAATCTGGCCAAACGCCGAGGATTCATATTCCAGTCCGCTGAGATCTACGGTGGATTTCGCTCGACCTACGCTACGGCCCCTTGGGCGTGAACATGTTGCGCAACGTGAAACAGGCTTGGTGGACCTCGATGGTTCAGATGCGAAGTGACATCGTCGGCATCGACGCCGCGATCCTTGGTCCACCCGCGGTCTGGGCGGCGTCGGGTCACCTCGAGACCTTCACCGACCCACTTGTTGACTGTCTGAAGTGCAAGGAACGCTGGCGTGAGGACAAGATCGACGGGGTTTGTCCGAACTGTGGCTCGACCCAGTTCACCGAGGCGCGTGCGTTCAATCTGATGTTCAAGACCCAGGCCGGTCCCGTGGAGGGCGAGGGCGCGACCGCGTACCTGCGCCCCGAGACCGCGCAAGGTATTTTCACCAATTTTGCCAACGTGCTCGCGGCGCTTCGAAAGAAACCACCCTTTGGCATCGCCCAGATTGGTAAATCGTTTCGCAACGAGATCACGCCTCAGAACTTCGTATTTCGTACCAGAGAGTTCGAACAGATGGAGATGGAGTATTTCGTCGCGCCGCCCGACGCACCCGAGTGGCACCGCTACTGGATCAAGACGCGATTCGACTGGTACGTCGAGCTCGGCATTCCCGAAGAGAAGTTGCGCCTGCACGAACACGCCAAGGAAGACCTCTCGCACTATTCCAAGGGCACCACTGACATCGAATTCGACTTTCCTTGGGGCTTTGACGAACTCGAAGGCATCGCGAATCGGGGTGACTACGATCTCACCCAACACTCGAACGCCTCGGGCGTGAAACTCGAGTACTTCGACCAGGCGGCCAACGAGCGCTATACGCCCTACGTCATTGAACCGGCGGCGGGAGCGACGCGCGCGATGATGGCCTTCCTGCTCGCCGCCTATCACGAGGACGAGATCGAGGGTGAGCTTCGCAGCGTGCTTCGACTTGACTGGCGACTGGCACCGTACCAAGTCGCGGTCTTACCGCTGTCGAAGAAGGCCGAGCTCGAGGGCGTCTCAGAGACAGTCCTCGCCAAGCTTCGACCGACATTCATGTGCGACTACGACGTGACCCAATCGATTGGACGTCGTTATCGTCGACAAGATGAGATCGGCACACCATTTTGCGTCACGGTGGACTTCGAGAGTCTCAACGACCAATGTGTCACGGTACGTGACCGTGACACCACCGCCCAAACACGAGTTCGCATCGACGACCTACTCACCGATTTACGCACTCGAACGGGTCAGCGCTAGGTGAGTTACGACGGTCGCGGGCTGAAGTTCGGCACGGTCGCTGAACAATATGACGCGTATCGTCCGGGCCCACCATTGGAGGCGGCCGAACTCCTCGGGGACTTACACGGCCGAGACGTTCTTGAAGTTGGCGCGGGGACGGGCCTATGGACCAGGTTCCTCGAGGGTCTTGGGGCCACCTTGACGATCGTCGAACCCGATGACGAGATGCGCGCGGTGCTCGAACGTCAAAGCCCCGAAGTGCGATCGCTCGTCGGCAGCGCCGAGAGCCTGCCGGTACCAGACGAATCCTTTGACGTCGTGTTGTGTTCGTCGGCCTGGCACTGGTTCGAGCAACCAGCGGCCACGATTGAGATGGCTCGGGTCCTTCGTGATCGGGGAAAACTCTTCGTCCTGTGGAACGGTTTCAGCCGTGACGTCGAGTGGTTACGACGTCTTACGGAACTTCGCGAAAATCCGGGCGATACCAACGCTCGGCCTCGAGGCTGGAGCGCCGGATTTCCGCGACGACTCCGGATTCGTCGACGCGGTGAATGTGCAGGTGCATTGGACCTGGCCGCGCACCACCGAACAGATGCTTGCGGTTTTTGGAACTTACTCGGGCACCATTATGAAGACCGAAGCGCAGCGACGTGCGATGGATCTCGAACTTCGGCGTCGCCTCGAAGAGGTGGCGCAGGCTGGAGTAGTGCAAGTTCCCATGACTCTTCGTGGAACTATTGCGACGAGAACGACTCGACATCATTAAGGTGTGCTTTCGTGATGGGTTGAGGGGATTGCATATGTTACCTGCGCCTTCGCCACAATTAGTTCATGCCCCTTCGAAAAAATAGCGACGTCGACTACTGCGAGCTTGCGACCAAGCTTCAAGACGGTGGCACGAGCGACGAGATCGCTCAGCGATGGTTTACGAAGAAAGTCAATATGCAAGCTCGTCGTCACCGCGAGCACGACGGGCCCGATCTGGGCGAGGATCGCCATCCAGGCGGCGGTGTCGGCGAGCATCATCATGGTCGGACCCGAGACGGTGCCACCGGGTCTCCCGTGGCGATCGCTCACCGGCTGGCGAAGGGTGAGTGTGTCACCTTCAATGGCTTCGACGAGCGGCACGTCGGCACCAGGGAAGGCTGACGTCAAGATGCCTTGTAACTGCTCGACGCTCAGAACCGTCACGACCTAGGCGACTTTGCGGTACTTCATGGTCGCCAGAGGACCCAGGATCGCAATCGCGCCCACCGCCCAGACAATCGTGACCCAGATTGAATTTCCGGTCGGCGATCCGAGCATCAACCCTCGCACCGCGTCGGTCGCCTGACTGACGGGTTGGTGCACGGCGAAGGGTCGCAACCAACCGGGCATCCTCGCCACCGGCACGAAGATCGCCGAGGCAAAGGTGAGAGGAAAGATCACCGGGAACGAGATGGCTTGGGCGGTCTCGGAGTTTGGTGCGGCGAGTCCTATGAAGGCAAACCCCCACGACAGGCAGTAGGCGAAGAGCAGCATCAGCAGCGACGCCGCGAGATACGCCGGAACGCCACCGTGTGGGCGAAAGCCCACCGCGAATCCAACGGCGGTGATGACGATGAGTACTCCCAAGTTGCGCGCGAGGTCAGATACCGTGCGCCCGGCGAGTACCGCCATGCGCGCCATGGGTAAGGCACGGAATCGTTCGATGAGCCCTCGCTGCAGGTCTTCGGCGAGTCCAATCGAGGTTCCCACCGCACCGAAGATGGTGGTTTGAACGAGGATGCCGGGGATCAGGTAGTTGACGTAGGACACGCCGGGCACGTCGATGACGCCACCGAATACGTAACGAAAAAGGAGCACGAACATGACGGGTTGGATCACGGCGAAGACGAGTGACGTTGGAATGCGAACGAGGGCGAGCAGGTTGCGCCGCGCCATTGTCAACACGTCACTGATGGCCCAACCAAGCGAACTGCGCTGGGAGTGAACGGGCTGGGACGTGATGGTGCTCATGGAGCGGCCTTTCGATCGCGACGTCGAGTGGATGGCTCGTCGGCGGCTTCTTCAACTGGACTCTCGGCGCGGTGACCGGTGAGATTCAAAAAGACGTCGTCGAGGCTGGGCTCACGCAAGGTGAGACCCGAGAGAACGATCTTGGCCGCGTCGATACGGCGTAGAGCGTCGGCGGCGGCCTTCGGTCCCGCATCAACCGTGAATTCGACGACGGTGCCGTCGAGGTTCGCGGGCTGGACCGAGATATCCGCGAGGAGTTTGGCGCACTTGGCGGCGTCGGCGGTGGTGGGGAACGTGAGTACCAACACGGTATTGCCCAGGCGAGTCTTCAATTCTTGGCTTGTGCCCTCGGCGATGATCTTGCCGTGGTCGAGCACGACGAGTTGCTTCGCGAGTCGATCCGCTTCTTCGAGGTACTGGGTGGTGAGTAAGACGGTGGTGCCGCCCTCGACGAGGCCCTCGATGATTGCCCAGGAATCCTGACGACTCTGGGGGTCCAAACCCGTCGTGGGTTCGTCGAGGAAAAGCAAGGGGGGATTAGCGACGAGGGCGGCCGCCAGGTCCAAGCGGCGGCGCATACCACCCGAGTAGGTCTTCACTGAACGATTGGCGGCGTCGGTAAGTCCGAATTGTTCGAGGGAATCCTTCGAACGAGGGAGGACGAAGGACTTCTCGAGGTGGTTGAGACTGCCGATCATGCGCAGGTTCTCAAAGCCCGTGAGGTTCTCATCGACTGTGGCGTACTGACCCGCGAGCCCGATACTTCGTCGCACGGCGTCGGGATGTTTCACCACGTCGTGGCCATTGACGAGTGCGCTGCCCGACGTGGGTAGCAGGATCGTCGAGAGGATGCGGACCATGGTGGTCTTTCCCGAACCGTTGGGTCCGAGGAGTCCAAAGACCTCTCCGCGCGGCACGTGAAGAGTGACGTCGTCGAGCGCGCGAACCTCCCCGTCTTTGAAGGTTCGAACGATATTGAGCGCTTCAACAGCGAAATCAGACATGTGCGCAGTCTAGAGAACGTGATGCGCCCCTTGTCCATCCGTGACGCCAAGCGGGTACCTTCTACGTATGGCTATATCGGACACTGAGATCGCGCAGGTCCGCGCAGCCACTGACATCGTGGCACTGGTGAGTGAGTACGTGGCACTGAAGAAGTCGGGCCGGCGATGGTCGGGGTTGTGTCCGTTCCACGGCGAAAAGACGCCGTCCTTCTCGGTGAACGCGGAAGAAGGTGTCTATTACTGCTTTGGATGTCGCGCCTCGGGAGACCAGATCACTTTCGTTCGCGAGATGCAGCATCTGGATTTCGCCGAGGCCGTTCGATTCCTCGCCGAGCGCGCTGGGATCGAATTGCACGAAGACGTGCACGCCGGTCCTGCGCGTAAGGACCGTCAGGAATATATTGCCGCGATGGAAAAGGCAGTCGGGTGGTACCACGAGCGCTTGCTCAACGGACCCGACGCTCGTCCAGCGCGTGAGTATTTGAAGTCGCGCGGCATCAATGGGGACGTGGCGCGCCAATTTCGACTCGGTTGGGCGCCTGACCAATGGGATGCTCTCAGTACGTCACTCGCTCTCAGCGCCAAGGTTCTCGAAGGTACGGGACTTGGCTTCGTCAATAAGGCGGATCGTCGTCAAGACGCACTTCGAGCGCGCATCATTTTTCCAATCTTCGATCCCTCGGGTAAGGCCGTCGCGGTAGGGGGAAGAATTCTGCCTACGGCGAGCGAGAATGTGCGACCCGACGGACGCGTCGAACCCAAATATAAGAACAGTCCCGAGACGCCTATTTATTCGAAGCGGCGCACGCTCTACGCGCTCAACTGGGCAAAAGACGACGTCATCAAGTCAGGCGAAATCATTGTTTGCGAGGGATACACCGATGTGATCGCGTTCTTTATGGCGGGGATGCCTCGCGCGGTGGCGACGTGTGGAACGGCACTGGGTGAAGAGCACTTCCAGACCATGAGAAATTTCGCCAAACGAATCGTCCTCGCCTACGACGCCGACCAGGCGGGACAAAGCGCCGCAGCGTCGGTTTACCAGTGGGAGCAAAAGCATGAAGTCGATGTGGCGGTCGCGAGATTTCCAGGTACCAGTGACCCGGCCGAACTTGCCCAAAGTGACCCCGACGCACTTCGAGCAGCCATCACCCAGGCAGTGCCGTTTCTTCAGTTTCGCCTCGACCGAGTGCTCGCGGCCGCCAACCTCACTAGCGCCCGAAGGCCGAGCCCGCGCGGCCCAACCCGCCATGCGGGTGCTCAGTGAACACCCGAGCGAACTCGTGCGCGATCAATCCTCATGCAAGTGGCTGATACGTTGCGTCTCGAACCACGCATCCTTCGGTCCACACTGAGCGATATTCAGTCTCGACCAGTTCAGCGCGAAATTCCGAACGCGCCCCAGGGGGAGTTCGACGACTACGTTCGCCCCCGAGCCCGCCCGATGCCACGTCCCGGCCTCGAAGCGCTGCGACTGTTGGTACACGCTCCTGCGATATCCAAAGAGCGTTTCATCGCGCAATATTTTGTCAATGAGACCCAGAGGGAAATATTCGAAGGCTTAACCTCTGGTCAAGCGGTGGGCGACGTCGTCGCGACGTTGGAGCGACGAGGCGACGTCGAAGCTGTACGCGTGCTCAGCGAATTGGTTGTTGATGAAATTGATCGAGATCACTCTTCGGCAGACGTCACCGCCGTTGTCTCCCAACTCCTTCGTGCGGCGGTCGATGAACAGCTGAAAGGTATCGAGCGCGAGTTGCGTGGCGGCACGATCGCGCCCGACGTGGCCATGGCGACGATTCGAGACGTGAAGGAGCGACTCGCGATGTTGGAGACTCCCCACGGCGAAGTGGCCGAGGTCGACTTGCGAAATTGGTTGCTCGATCGGGCGTCGAGCGCGGCTTCGTGACCAGGAAATCGTTAGGTGCTGTAGGCGGAATTGAAATCCTGGCGCCACTTGGCGTTGATGAGGAGCGTGCTCTTTACCCCTTGATTCAGAGAGGTCGACAAGCACAGGCGTCGCTCTCGTCAGGCGTCGCTCACGATCCAAAGGAACGTCGCAGCCTCCTGAGGGCGCGTCAAGAAGGACAAGAGGCAGAGACGTTGCTTCTTCGCTCGACGTGCGGACTCGTGCGAGCGAGGGTAAATGAACGTGGCTATCGCTTCGGCAACGAGGACCTTGAAGCAGCGGGACTCGAGGGATTGGTTAATGCGTTGCACCGTTTCGATCCTTCGAAGGGCGCGCGATTCTCCACGTACGCCAATTACTGGATTATGAAGTTGGTAAATCTTGCCATTCAGCAGCAATTGGGTCTCAGTGATGCTGAGATGCGTCATATCTTGTCGTTCCAGAAATTGGAGCGGGCTCGTCCGACCAGTCGATTAACGAAGCGCGACGTGGCGGCGGCGCTCAAGATCTCACAATCCAAGGCCACCGAGGTTATTCAGATGAGTCGTGATCTCAACAACAGGCGCTACGAAACTGCAGATATTGACAACGTCCCTGAATCGAGTGGTGCTGTGCAGACTAGTGACGCGCCTTCATGGGTGATCGATGAATTGCATCGATTATGTGGGAGAGATTTTGACGCCTTTTGGCAATACACATTTCGAACAATGTCAATTGAAGAGATTGCACGACAGCACGGAATCTCTCGTCAAGCAATGTCCAAGCGAATTGAGAGATGTCGGCGAGCCGTCATCGAAAGTCCCGAAGCAAAGCGGCTCGAAGCGTGGTTTGACCGGCAATAGGGAGAAGTGGCGGGTGCTACTGTTGCTTTGCTGTAGTGCATTCCCAGATAGCTCAATTGGCAGAGCAAGCGACTGTTAATCGCTAGGTTGCAGGTTCGAGTCCTGCTCTGGGAGCCATCTTGGTGTTTCTGCAGGGCCGTAGCTCAGTGGTTAGAGCAGGGGACTCATAATCCCTCGGTCGTGGGTTCGATCCCCACCGGCCCTACTCTTCGTGAATTAGTTTTGCATTATTCCTGATAAGGGCATTATATTGAATCCTCTAAAGATTTGACGGTACCTTAAAATACTAGTTGCAACTAGAGAAATTGTCTAAATAGTTCTAGTTATAACTAGAGAAAAGTCCTTGATATTTCTAGTTGTAACTAGCATAATTGAGGAATGCCTACTGAAAATAGAGTCCAAGCACGCCGCCAACTGGATAAACGATTTACACGACTACGACCGCTACTTGAGGAACCTCGACCTCACAAAGGATGGGTTCGTGCGATTCGCGAAGCGCTCGGGATGTCAAGTACGGAACTTGCAGCTCGTATGGGAGTCGTCCATCAGGCAATCCGTGAATTCGAAAGTAGTGAAGTTCAAGAAACCATCAAACTTGAGACGTTGCGGCGAATCGGCGAAGCTCTCGACTGCCAACTCGTCTATGCGCTAATTCCGCGCACGACACTCGATGAGGCTGTTTTGTCCCAGGCGCGCCGCAAGGCCGGAAAGCGGCTGGCTCGTGTATCTCATCACAGCAGGCTCGAAGATCAAGAAGTTGGAGTAGATGACACTGAAATACAAATCGAGGACATTTCGAAAAAGTTGATTGATCGACGAGGTCTCTGGACGAATACCGACGACTTTCAATGACCTTCGAGATTCTTCCAGTCGGTAATGGTCATACTGAGCTCAGTGCCGAGGATATTGAGGGGCTTATTCCTTCATTTATTTCGACGAGGGGTGAGTTGTTTGAAGCAGAACAGAGAAACATCGCCAACGCGCTTGGAAGGGTTAATCCGACGATTTATCGCTTACTTGACGACGACTATCTACGAAATATGCACCGATCCATGTTTGACGAAGTTTGGAAATGGGCGGGGAGATATCGCCTTCGGCAAACGAATATTGGAATCGACCCAATTGAAATCTCGGCCGCGGTGAGGAATCTTGTCGAAGACGCTCGAGCATGGATTGAGGTCGGCGATGAAGCTGATGTCGTAGGCGTACGATTTCATCATCGATTGGTTTGGATTCACGCATTTCCCAATGGCAATGGCAGACACGGAAGGATTTATGCCGATTTGCTCGCGAAATCGATGGGAAGTCCGTCCTTTACATGGGGATTCAATCTCGGTTTAGATACGGAGAATCTACGCGCCCAATACTTAAAAGCATTGCGTCTTGCGGACCAAGGGGACCTAGACGACCTTTTAAGATTCGCCCGCAGCTGAATTGATAATGACTAGATCACTGCGCGACAGTGGCCACTCGGTGAATCAACTAAGCAACAAGGAATCCCACGCTTCATCCCACAGATCAAGCCGACGCCACCGGACCATTCCGACACCAACGGACGAAGAACAGAGTCAATATCGGACCATTCCGACGCGTTCGGACTCAACCGACCGATTGCTCCCACCTCATTATCCCTCGGTCGTGGGTTCGATCCCCACCGGCCCTACTCGTAAATCTCGCGTCACCCCGAACCGGATGCATGGGCAGCGAATCTTCAACTGTTCGCTGGAATTGCCACGATTGACGGACAAATACAGATTGGTGATTGTGCCACGTCGTCCTACGTTGGTCAACACTCCCGATATCAATATCGGAACCGAGGGTTGGTACCCACACAAACTAAGAACTTCCAGGAAAGCTGACGTTCCAAATTCCGACATTTCGGTGACGAGCGGCCTTTCCTTCGCGTCACGACGTCGCGCGAATCCTATGAACGGTGCTTGCAGTCCATGTCACGTAATGAATTGTCGTGGAAGGTTAGATCGTTACCTTGTAATCAAGTAACACATAGCCCGCCGGAGAAATGGCGTGACGAAGCAGAGTCAGACGAGTGGGAAGCCCTTCGTCAAATAACTTGCGTCCACGAAATTGCAGAGAGGGCGCAATCACCAGCCGCAGTTCGTCAATCAAGCCCCAGCGCAGCAGTGCTTGTGTCAAGGCGATACTCCCGTGCACACCAATGTCACCACCGGATTGCTTCTTGAGCGCAACGACAAATGCATTGAGATCCTCACCAATTCGGGACGCGTTGGTCCACACTGGATCGAGTGTGCTGGACGTCGCGACGAACTTCTCTACGGGGTTAATGAAACTCGCGAATGGTTCAATATCACTCGGTGGCCAGAAACGAGCCCATTCGTCGAATGTTCGACGTCCAAGGAGCACCGTGTCCTGGGTAGAGATCACGCGTTCGAGATTTTCTTCCATCACCTCATCAAAATCAGTGAAGAACTCATCTGGTCGTTCGGCGACGCCATCAAGGGATAACAACTCGTAGGCGATTACTTTTCGCATCACATCTTCCTTGTCGATTCGGTGATACGCCAACCGATACTAATCGGGTGACTTTCGACAAGATATCGTCCTTGGGGATTTAAAAGTAAACTCGTCAATCTTGGTACGAAAGACACAACGTAGACGCATCTCACAAGAACACGAATTCGAGATTGATATCACGACGCAATTGATTTCTGTGAAGCCATGAAACGTCTACCGTTTCTGGCCGACGCGTTGAGCGTCGTGTTATTTGTCGTTATTGGCCGTTCGACACACCACCACGGACTTCAGGTATCGGGCGTTGCATCAACAACCTGGCCGTTTGCCGTTGGTCTTTGCGCTGGTTGGTTGACGGTTGGAATTCGACACGGACAAATGTCCACGTGGAGAAGCGGTGTCTTGATCGTCGTAGAAACCGTCACGATCGGAATGGTGTTACGAGTCATCGCGGGACAAGGGACGGTCCTCGCTTTCATCGTGGTCGCGCTCTGTTTCCTAGGGCTCCTGATGATCGGTTGGCGCCTTTTATTAGTGGCGATTCGGCGAAAGTTCTGAAGACGGCCCCGCTTCGTCAAGTCAGCGATCGCGACGGTGCCGCGGATTGCGACACCATGGCATCGAAGGATGACCAACGTCACTACGATTGTCTCGCTGAACGGGAAGATGTATTGACTGCCCGTCTTTTGTCGAGGAGCCGTTATGGCGTTTTGCACGAATTGCGGTACGCAGGAACAAGAGGGTCAACGATTTTGCCCCGTCTGTGGCAAAGCGACGGCTGCGACGGGCGTACCGGCGTCCGCCATGGCGCCCATGCCTCCCCCTTCGCGAACTGAAGCGCCCCCAGAGGCGCGAGTCACGCTTGGCCTTTGCCTGGATCCACCTCGCCAAGCTCGGTGGACAATATTGCTTCGCCTGTTTCTGTCACTACCGCTGTTCATCGTCATGGAACTCGTAATTTTCGCCGCTTCGATTGCGACCATCGGTTCGTGGTTCAGTGCGCTCTTCACGAAACGTGTGCCAGACAGTCTCCAGAATTTCGTCGCCGGCGCGCTTCGTTTTTCGAGCAACGTCTACGCCTACGCATTTCTTTTGGTGCCCCGTTGGCCAGGCGTGTCACTCGATGAACGACCGAACGACCAAGTCACACTGTCAATCGATCACGTGGATCTCAATCGTGGTGCCGTCTTGTTTCGCTTCTTGCTCGCGATTCCTGCCTTTTTCGTGTCAGCACTCGTGTCCTATGGCGTCTACCTGGTGGTGTTCGTGATGTGGATCTGGGGATTATTTGCGGGCCGGACCCCTCGTGCGTTGCATCAAGGTGCGGCCCTAGCGCTGCGCTTTCAAATTCGTACTCAGTCCTACTATCTGCTTCTCACGCCAATGCAGCCATTTCGCGGATTTCTGGGCGATGGACGCGAGTTGGCAACCGACAACACCTCGGAGAACCCCTCAGCTTCGCTCTCCACGCGTTGGTTCACCTCGAATGGCGCGCGCGTCGCGCTCGTCGTGATGCTCTTTGTCCCGCTCGGTGGATCAATTCTCCAATCCACCTTCGGCAACCCAATCGGTAATCGATTCGAAACCGTAATTAGCCGAACTATCCTTCGCGCGTCCAACAGTCAGGTCAACACCGACGTCACGAACTTCGAGCAATCGGTTCAAAGTTGTGGGACGTCCAATCTACGTTCATGCACGGGAAACGCGGCTGGCGTTGCTTTTAGTGCGCTCAGCAATGACGAAGGCGTGATCGATGAGAACATTTTTCTTCCTCCACGGGCGCTGAGTGCGAAACAGAATTACAAGGCACAGTTGGGATCAATGGAAACGATCCTTTACGCAATCCAAGTCGCGCCGTCGTCGGCCGACCAGCTGAAGTTGTTGCGCGAATTCTCGACGGCGTATAAGAAGTTCAAGGCGGACTACGCGACGTTAGTCTCACGCGACAGTTATTAAGTAGACGGAGAGGACCGCCGATGACGTGGTGGCGTGACGCGGTGGTATATCAAATTTATCCGCGCTCGTTCTATGACTCCAACGCTGACGGCGTCGGAGACCTCAACGGTATCCGACGCCAACTCCGCTATCTGTCGTGGCTCGGTGTTGACGCGCTGTGGCTCTCGCCTATCTATCCCTCACCCATGCGTGATTTTGGTTATGACGTCTCGAACTACGAAGACGTGATCCTCTCTTCGGTTCGCTCGAAGATTTTGATCTACTCGTGCACGAGGCGCACGTGGAAGGCCTGCGGGTACTGCTCGATTGGGTACCAACAATACGACGAGTCAAGAGGCTACAAAA
>CAWICL010000084.1:0-4410 GCA_963834545.1 uncultured Acidimicrobiaceae bacterium
GAGGGGGTCATCACCGCTCAGTGTCGTCGCCGAAGCCTCGCTGGCGAGCGAAACGCCGTCAATCTCTCCGCTGGTCGAAACAAGAAAGCCATCCACAACGTGAAGGACCAGGCCACTGCGTTTGGCGAGTTGCGCTGCGAAAATCGACATGTCGCTCACGTTGGGCTTCATCGTGACCGAATAATGGTCGAGCTGAAATTCGCTAAGTGGGGCGTAACGCCAGACTTCGTCCACCGTGGTTGGCAGACCGGTCTCACCAAATCGCTCCCACGCCCGGGTACGTTCGGACGCATCGGGTGACTCGGAAATGAAGGAGTGGGCTGAATCAGCGAAGATTTTCATAGATTTAGGGACCATCGCAGTGTAACGGTCGAGTCGGTGTTCTCCGCCTAGGACGTAGGCTGAGCGAGGATTGAGCGTGGGAGAAACATGAGCTTTGCGTCTGATGTCTTGACCCTTGAAGTAAATGACCACATTGCGACGTTGTGGCTCGACCGTGCAGAGGCGCGCAACGCAATGGGCAGCGCCCTATGGCGAGGGTTGCCCGAGGTCGCATCCGAGATATCAAATGATGCTCGAATTCGAGTGCTCGTGATTGCGGCGAAGGGGCCACACTTCACCGTTGGTCTCGACCTTAAGGAATTTGGCGGCTCCCTCGGTGGTGTTCTCGAGGGAACCCAGCCAGCGTCACGCGCAGTGGCGAATGCGTCAAGTTACCGTGCCGTTCGACGCATGCAAGATTCGGTCACGTCCATTGCGAACTTGCGAGTTCCAGTCATCGCGGCGGTGCACGGATACTGCATCGGTGGTGGCGTCGATCTCATCAGCGCGTGCGACATCCGACTCTGTTCCTCAGACGCCGTGTTCTCCGTGCGCGAAGCCAAGGTCGCAATTGTCGCCGACCTCGGCACGTTGCAGAGACTTCCTCGAATCATTAGCGCTGGTCACGTCGCAGAACTGGCGTTCACCGGCAAAGACATCGATGCGCAACGAGCCGCAAACATCGGACTGGTGAATTCGGTGCACGGATCGAGTCCCGCCGAGGTCTTAGAGGCCGCGTACGGCCTGGCAGCTGAGATCGCCGCGAACTCGCCTCTGGCGGTGCAGGGAACAAAGTCCGTTTTGGCGGCCAACGACGGTAGGACAGTCGACGAAGGTTTGGAGTACGTCGCGACGTGGAACACGATGTACATACAGAGCAATGATCTTCGTGAGGCAATGACGGCGTTCCTCGAACGAAGAACGCCGGATTTCAGTGGCGACTAGCGACGCCAGAATTTCCAGCCGGCTCGTCCTTTTTTTTCCAATTCATCAAGTTCGCGACGCCGCTCTTCTAAGAGCTCGGGGGCGACGGCGTCAACAATTTCACTCGCCATGTCGAGAATCTCCCTGCGTTCGTTCACGGGAACATTCGAAATCGGAGCGTTTTCGACAGGCTTGTCGACCAGTGAACCGTGCGACCACCCCACGTCAGCGAATCGACGCTCGTACGTAATGCAATCTTCAGGACACGACCACGGTTGATCGGGTGCGTTGCCCAAGACACAGAACCTGGCAACCTCTCCCGACTTATAGGTCCGGCTTTGGAAGTGCTTGCACTCCTCTCGCATACCCATCAAAGACTCCTCACACAACCAGCCTTAAATAATATGACTGATTTCTCCGGTTGAAGCGTTCAATGAAGTGCACCGTCTGCTCTCCGTCAAAGGTACCGGAAACGCCTTCGTCGTCGTTGGTGAGCCACGTGTGGCGACCAACTGGCGCCCTTTGGCTCGGCGTCACACGTCCTCTTGGAGCGCATTTTGCTGGGTCCTGGTCGCTTTCAGGAATGCCAACGGGTCAACCGATGGAACCTTCCATCTGAAGTTCAATGAGTCGAGACCATTCCACCGCGTACTCCATCGGGAGCGTTCGCGTCACGGGCTCAATGAAGCCGTTCACGATCATGCCCATGGCTTGGCTTTCGGTAAGACCCCTACTCATCAGGTAGAACAACTGATCGTCACCAATCTTTGAGACGGTGGCCTCGTGACCGATCGAGGCGTCCTGCTCGCCAACTTCCATGTAGGGCTTGGTCTCCGAGGTCGACATCTCATCGAGCAAAAGCGCGTCGCAGCGAACAAAACTCTTCGCTCCCGTCGCACCTTCTTCAACTTTGACGAGTCCCCGGTAGGTGGTCAGTCCACCGTCTTTGGAGATTGACTTGGACACGATCGTTGACGTCGTTTCGGGCGCGCAGTGCACCATCTTCGCTCCGGCGTCTTGAATCTGTCCTGGACCGGCGTAGGCCACTGATAGGACTTCCCCGGAAGCCTTTGGACCCATCAGGTAGACCGACGGATACTTCATCGTCAATCGGGAACCGATATTGCCGTCGATCCATTCCACGTGGGCTTCCTCTTCGGCTCGCGCGCGCTTCGTCACGAGGTTGTAGACGTTGTTCGACCAATTCTGAATCGTCGTGTACGTAATGCGCGCACCCTTCAAAGCGACCAATTCGACGACGGCGGAATGCAATGAATCAGTCGAGTACACCGGTGCCGAACATCCTTCGACGTAGTGGACTTGACTCCCTTCGTCAGCGATGATCAAGGTCCTTTCGAATTGACCCATGTTCTCCGTGTTAATACGAAAGTACGCCTGGAGTGGTTGGTCGACGTTGACGCCCGGTGGCACGTAGATGAACGATCCGCCACTCCACACCGCCGAGTTGAGCGCTGCAAATTTATTGTCGTTGGGAGGGATGACCGTCCCAAAATACTTTCGAACTAAATCTGGATACTCACGCACCGCGGTATCCATGTCACAAAACAGAACACCAAGCCGTTCGAGGTCCTCGCGGTTGCGATGGAACACGACTTCTGATTCGTACTGCGCGGTGACCCCGGCGAGATACTTGCGCTCAGCTTCGGGAATGCCCAATCGTTCGTACGTATTCTTGATCGCGTCAGGAAGGTCTTCCCAACGCTCGACGCGATTCTCCGTGGGCTTGATGTAGTAATAAATGTCGTTGAAATCGAGGTCGGGCATTCGAGTAGCGAACCAGGGAAGCATTGGCTTCTTTTCGAATCGCTTGAGGGCGTTGAGTCGAAAGTCCAGCATCCACGGTTCTTCACTCTTGATGCCCGACATTTCACGAACAATCGCTTCGTTGATTCCCTTTTTGGGTTTGAACACAGGAATCTGGTCGTCGGACCAACCCAATTGGTACCGGCTGAAGTCCAGATTTTCGATTGTCATTGCGCTCCTTTGGGATTAACCCTACGGCCATAGTAGTAACTGAATACCCCCGCTGTTCGTTTGGCACCAAGCTGGGACGCAACCACCACGCTCGCCACTCTAACGGACTGCTCACATCAGACCTGATCGCGGGCTTCATTTGGGCGAGCACCGATGAAACGAGGAAACGGGGTGAATACCGCGGCAAGAGACGCGTCGAATAACTCTGACAGAGTGGAGCGGTGCCCACTCCCCCTACCGTTCCTCAGCGCCCCTACGTAATTCGCCGTCATAACGACGAACGAGTGGACCCCTATTACTGGCTCATGAGTCGCGACGAGGAGGTTCTCAGCCATCTTCGCAACGAGAACGCGTATCTGGCCGAATCCCTCGCCCCATTAAAGCCCCTCGAGACCGAATTATTCGAAGAGATCAAGAGCCGCATCGAAGAGACCGATATTTCGGTGCCTGTTCTTCGGGGCGAGTGGTGGTACTACGAGCGCACGCGCGAGGGAATGGATTACGCCATTAGCTGTCGAGTGCGACGTGTCATTGGCGACCTCACGCCGCCACTCATTGACCCGGCAAGCACGCTCGAGGGCGAACAGGTGATCCTGGACGAGAACCTCGAAGCGGTCGGTCACGACTTTCTCTCCGTGGGCGTACTAGCGGTAAGCCCGGATGATCGATGGGTCGCGGTCGGCACCGACTTTGAAGGCAGTGAGCGCCATCGCGTTACGGTCCGTCCTCTCGCAGGACAAGAACCGCTTGATGACGTACTTGACGATGTGTATTACGGCTTTGCGTGGGCCAGTGACAGTGCACATTTTTTCTACACACGTGTGGACGACGCAATGCGACCTTGGCAGCTGTGGCGCCATAAATTAGGTACTTCGTCCGAGCGCGATGTCTTGGTCTATCAAGAAGACGACGCCCAATTCAATGTTTCAGTGGCGCGGAGTCGCGATGACTCCGTGATCATTCTTCACGTGGGTTCATCAATGACCACTGAAGTTCATTTCCTTGACGCGGATCGAGCGACGGATGAATTCCGAATTCTCGAAGCACGTCGGCACGGAATCGAATACGGCGTTGAACACTTTGTCGACGAAAGTGGGCGGACATGGTGGCTCAAGATCACCAACGAGGACGCAACAGACTTTCGCTTGCTCACCAAGCGCGATGATCACG